>CAXSEO010000488.1:0-2764 GCA_964235525.1 uncultured Sphingomonas sp.
GCCAACTACTTTAGCTCGTGCGGCTATGACCCAGACTGAAAGGAATCCGCTCTAGGCTGACCGGCTCGCCCGGAGTGCATACCAGAATCTCGAACCGCCGATTGCCACCCTTGCGATTGGGGAAGTCGGCACCGACAACATGGACACTGAACTGACGAGGCATGGCGGTTCCCGTTGCCGCGCGGCACGGCTAGGCTCAAGCCGATGAAGCTCGCCACCTATAACGTGAACGGCGTCAACGGTCGCCTCGCGGTGCTCCTCCGCTGGCTGGACGAGGCGCGGCCCGAGGTGGTGGCGTTGCAGGAGCTGAAAGCGCCCGATGAGCGCTTCCCCGCCGAGGCGATCGCGACCGCCGGGTACGAGGCGATCTGGCATGGACAGAAGAGCTGGAACGGCGTCGCGCTGCTCAGCCGCGTCGGCGCGCCGGTGGAAACGCGGCGCGGGCTGCCCGGCGATCCCGATCCGGCGCAGAGCCGTTACATCGAGGCGGCGGTCGCGGGCGTGCTGGTCGGCGCGTTATATCTGCCCAACGGCAACCCGCGCCCCGGCCCCAAGTTCGACTACAAGCTCGCCTGGTTCGACGCGCTGCTCGCGCACGCCCAGGTGCTGGTCGACAGCGGCTTGCCGGTGGCGCTGATCGGCGACTTCAACGTGATGCCGACCGAGCGGGACGTCTACAAGCCCGAGCGCTGGACCAACGACGCGCTGTTCGCGCCCGAGGTCCGCGCGCGCTACGCCGCGCTGCTGGCGCAGGGGTGGACCGACGCGCTGCGGACGTGCCACCCCGACGCGACGATCTACACCTTTTGGGATTACTTCCGGAACGCCTACGCGCGGAATGCGGGGCTCAGGATCGACCACCTGCTGCTCAGCCCCGCGCTCGCCGGGCGGCTGCGCGCGGCGGGGGTCGACCGCGACGTGCGCGGGTGGGACAAGACCAGCGACCACGCCCCGACCTGGATCGAAATCGCGGACGGCTAGGGCGCGATTGGCTCGCCCAGCATCAGCGCGCGCACATACCGCACCGGCGGCGAGCCGTGCGCGAGCACCGCGTCGTTGTAGCGGTGCAGGTCGAACGCCGCTCCCTCGCGTGCCATCACCGCCTGGCGCAACGCCATGTGCTCACTAAAGCCCGTGAAGTAGCTCAGCAGCTGCGTCGAGGACAATCGCGCGCGGGTCCACTTGCCCGCCGCCTCGCGCTCCTGCTGGAAGGCGGTGTGGGTCATCAGCTCCATCGCCTGCGCCTCGGTCATTCCTTCCGTCTGGATGCCGATGTCGAGCAGCGTGTTGGTGATCGAGCGCAGCCGCATTTTGAGGATCGTCAGCCGGAGCAGCGGGTCGCCGCCCTTGTAGCCCTCGTCCGCCATCATGCCTTCGGCATACACCGCCCAGCCCTCGATGAACGGCCCCGACGCGAGCACCGCGCGCAGCGGCGAGCCGCCCGCGTTCGCATGCGCGAGCTGGAGATAGTGACCCGGCATCGCCTCGTGGATCGCGAGGTCCTGGATCATCTCGCTGTTATACTCGCGCAGGAACGACGCGGTCTGCTCGTCGGTCCACGCGGCCGGGATCGGCGACACCGCGAAGAAGGTGCCCAGCTGCGGCTCGAGCGGGCCGGGGCTGTCGCAATAGGCGACCGCGACGCCCTGGCGGAACTTGGGCATCTCGATCACTTGCACGGGCGACGCGGGCAGCGTGACAAGGTTCCGCGCGCGCACGAACGCGGTCGCGTCCACTACCGCCTGCGTCGCCGCCGCGATGACGCCGTCGCGCGCCGGGCGGTTCGCATAGGTGAGCGCGAGCGCCGCTTCGATTGCGGCCTGTTGCTGCGCGGCGGTGGGCGAGGCGGGGGTCGGCGGCGCGCCCGCGCGACCGCTGAGCACCTGCCGGGCGATGGCGTACATTTGCGCGCGCGTGTCCGCGACCGCCCGCACCGCGCGCGCCTTGATCTCCGCCCGCGTGAGGTCGGTGTCGAGCGCGAAGCGGAGCTTCTGGTCGTAGAGGGCGGGGCCGAGCCGGAAATCGCCCTTTGCGCTCGGCACCAGCACCGTGTCGAGCCAATGCTGCTGCTCGGCGACCGCCGCCTTCAGCGTCGCGAGCGCGCGGTCGAAGCGCGCCTGCTCGGCGGCGGGCAGCTCGCCCTTGTGGGGGGCGAGCATCGTTTCCGCGATCTGCACCGCTCCCGCGTTCTGCGCCGCCACCGTCTGCGCGTGGATCAGCGGCACGCGTGCGGGGTCGAGGCTCGCGCGCATCGCCCCGAACATCGCGGGTGCCTGCTCCATCCGCGCGATCGCGGAGCGGAGCCGGTCGGGCCACGGCGCGAACGGCCGCGCGGCGAGCAGGTACAGCTCGCCCGAGATCGTCTCGTTCGCGCCCTGCGGGTCCCAGCGCCAGTCCTGCAGCACGGTGAGTTGCCACAGCCGATAGCGCAGCTCATTGCCGAGCAGCGCGGCGTCGACCTGATCGTCGCGGGTCAGCTTCGCGCGGTCGATGCGCCCCAACCGCGTCAGCTCGTCGCGCAGGAACGCCTCGTCGCGCGCGCGGCCGGCGGCGGACAGGTCCTCCACCTGCGCGTCATAGCGGTGCTCGCCGAGATAGGTGGCGGTGGCGGGGTGGAGCCGCTCCAGCCCGGCGATGAAGTCTCCCGCGACCGCCTGAAACCGCGCATCCTCCCCGCTCGGCGCGGGCGCGGCGGACAGGAGCGCGGGCGCGCCGGCGGCGAGCAGCAGGGGCAGCAAACGGCGCATCGGCATCTCCAGACTGG
>CAXSEO010000489.1:0-2757 GCA_964235525.1 uncultured Sphingomonas sp.
CGTTGACCTGCGTTCCCGACTGATAGTTGGCGGACAGGCGCACGCCGATGCCGTTGTTCGAATAGCCGAACTGCCCTTCCAGCTCGTGGCGCGGCTGGCCGCCGCCACTCGCGCCGATCACGTCGCCGTTGAGCGCGTCGAGCAGCGGACCGCCCTGCCGCACCAGCACCGTGTCGCGGAAATGCCAAGTATGGTAGAGCGCGAACTGTAGGCGTCCACCCGCCTGCCCACCGCCGCGCCCGCCAAACCCGCCACCGCCGCGACCTCCCCCGCCCCCGCCGTAGCCGCCACCACCGCCCCCGCCATAGCCGCCGCCCGGCCCCGCTGTGCCTGGCCCGGCGCGCTCCGGCCCGCCGCCCGGTGCCGCACCGGGCGCGCCCTGCGCCCCGGTAGTGCTGCCCGCGTTGGGCGAGGTAGCACCCCCCTGCCCGCCCCCGTCTCTCCCGCCATAGCCGCCCGGCCCGCGCCCGCCCGGGAACAGCCCCGCGAACGGGTTCGGGCCGGTGCCGTTGCGGAACGCCTCGAACTGTTTCTGCAGCTTGGACTTGAGCGGGATCGAGAAGTCGAACCCATAGCGCAGCTCCTCCGTGTCCGAGCGCGCGAAATTGACCGGACGCGCGTCGACGCGGGTCAGCAGGCCGTTCTGGTCGCGCGTGAACCGGTCCGGGAACGCGGCGGTGATCGCCGCCGTCGCGGCCGGAAAAGCGGAGATCGGGTCGTCGGTGCGGGTGCGGATATAGTTGGCGGTGACGGTCAGATCCCGCTTGGTGAACGGTTTGGCGGTCAGCCCGATCTTCATCACATGCCGGTCGTCGCGGCCGAGCAGCGGGTTGCCCCCGGAGACGCGCGTCACCGTCACCGTCTGGCCGGTGACATAGTCGAACACGCGCACCCCGGGGGTGGTGATCGTCGGGTCGCCGAGCTGGTTCTGCGTCGGCGCGTCGCGCTGGTCGGTGACCGAGACCAGAAAACGCAGCGGCACGATCGGCGACCAGTTCGCGCCATAGCCGATCGTGGTCAGCGTCCCGAAGTCCGACAGGTGATCGACCGCGACGTTCACATTCCCCGACAGATCGCCGATCTGGTGGAGGAAGCCGGTGCGGCGGCTGCTTACGGGCACGTCGATATTGGCCTGACCGTTGACGATCCCACGCCGTTCCTCCGCCGATTGATAGGCCCCAAAGCGGACCGAGTCGCTGGTGATCGTGTTGGTCGACCCGCCGACCCGGACGGAGGTGGACAGCGGCCCGCCCGGCAGCTGGATGATCGGCCCGGAGGCGAGCAGGTCGATATTCTCGCCGACCAGCCGCGAGAAGGCGGTGTTGCTCGGCGCCGGACCGACCAGCGCGCCCGGCCCGATCGCGCCGAACGGGTTCACCCCCGGATCGCCGCGAGTAAGCGCCGCCTGCAGCGCGCTCGGGTCGACGCCGACATCGGTGAAGGTCTTCGTGTCCGTGCGGTCGTAATTGCTGGTCAGCGACCAGCGCCACTTGCCGACATCACCCGCAAGGCTCGCGCCGAGATGCCCGACCACCGTCTGCGTGTCCTGCTCGAGCGGGGTAAAGGCGGTCAGCGCGCGGTCGACGGTGACGGGCGAGCCGAACGGGTTGTACGGGTTGCCCTGCGGCAGCTGGAGCGCGAGCGGGACCAGCCCCTGTTTGGAGGTGCTGTCGGTCGCCTCCAGCCGCCCGTTGAATGTCGCGGTCACCTTGCCGAAGCCGGTCGCATAGACGGTGTTGAGGCTGAAGTCGCTGGTGGCGGGGAGCAGCGTCCGGTACGGTGACGGATCGGTGACGGTCGCGGGTGTCGCGGTGAACGCGCCGAGCGGCTGCGGGCCGCTCGCGGCCGCGGCAGGGACGCCGTAGATGCTGCCCGGCCCGACCACGACATTGCCGGGGATCGAGAAGTTGGTCGGCTGTGAGGCGATGTTGCGGTCGCTTTCGAGCAGCTCGTTGCTCTCCTGGTAGCGCAGGTGGAGGTTGAAGCGGCGGCCGTTGTTGATGTGGAGCAGGTCGATCTGGTCGTCGGGGCTGACCCGCGCGCCCTCGGTCGCGACCGCCGCCGCGCCCTCAGCGGTGACCGCGCGGAAGCGACGGCGCAGCACCACGTTCACCACCCGCTGGTCGGCGCGGTAGCCGTATTTGAGCGCGACCTCCTCCGGCAGGATGTCGACGCGCTGGATCGCCTCGGTCGGGATGTCGCGGATCTCGTTGAAGCTGCCGATCCGGCGGCCGTTCAGGAGCACCACCGGCGCGCCGCCCGAGCCGCGGTCGCTGCGCGTCTGCGGCGCGAGTTCGTTGAGGAGGTCGGACAGCGAGCTGACGCCATAGGAGCGGATGTCGGCGGGGCTGAGCTGTTCCTCGGGCGGGATGTCGCCGATCACCGCGCCCGGCTGGGTACGCTGGCCGCGGACGACGATGTCGCCGCTCTCGCCCGCGTCGTCCTGCCCCGCGTCCTGCGCCTTCGTGGCCTGGGCTGGCGCAGCGGCGGGAGCCGACGGAGCCTGCGCCTGCGCGGCGAGTGCGGCGGGAAGCGAGACGAGCGACAGGCCGAGAACGACGCGCATGGAACACCCCTGAAGCGGAGGCGGGCGGTTAGCGGCGAAATGTCGCAAAATTGTGCCCGATGCCGTGCCCGCGCGTTAGGGGAGCTCGCGCGAACAGGAGACACCGATGATCCGCTTCTATGGCTGGACGACGCCCAACGGCTTCAAGATTCCGATCATGCTGGAGGAGGTGGGCCTGCCCTACACCACCA
>CAXSEO010000490.1:0-2752 GCA_964235525.1 uncultured Sphingomonas sp.
GACGGCTTCCTGCCCGCGTCGCTGGCCAGGGTATCGGCGCGGGGAACGCCGGTCCTGATCACGCTGATGACGGCGGCGTTCGTCGCGGTGGTGGCGGGGCTGGCGCCGCTCGACCTGATTGCCAGCCTCGCCAATGCGGGCACCCTGTGCGCGTTCGTGGCGGTAGCGGCGAGCGTGCTGGTGCTGCGGCGGCGCGAGCCGGGGCGGGTGCGGGCGTTCCGGGTGCCGTTGGCGTGGATCGTCGCCCCCGCTGCAATTGCTGGATGTGTGTACCTGTTCTTCAGCCTGCAGGCGGTGACGCAGCGCTCGTTCCTGGCGTGGAACGCGGTGGGGCTGGTGGTGTATCTCGCGTATGGGCGGGGGCGGGCAGTGGTGGCGTAAAGCGGGGAACACGAAGCAGCGCGAACGCTTTCAAGGTCCGATGACTGACGACAGGGGAGTTCGATGTGCCTGACGCGGCTCGATACGTCGACAAGGTGCCCGGAACAGCGGACTGGCTGACCGTCCAGTTGGAGAATGGACAGCGGGTATCGTTGCCATATGGGCTCAAGGTGGAGTTCGCTGGCCGGAAGGATAGTCGTGATTACTTTACCATATTGGAAGGTGTTAACAAAGGAGGGCGCGCAAGCGTCGCACAGAAAGGGACTGACCAGTCCTACCTTGTCACCGGCGTACATCATCTTCCGCCCGGCTTGATCAGGTTCGACAGTAAGACGCAACATATCTACTTCGGCGATCGTGGACCATACAATGCGTTTTCCGGTACCGGCACTGGCGTGGAACAAGGTCGTTCGGTCAACTACACGCCGGTGCCGCCCGGCACCTATCTGCTAGCTATTCCCGCTTACCCGTCCGCGCAAACGCGGCCGCAATACGGAACATGGACCAAGTTCTACCGGACGTGGTTTCGTATCGGGTTAAGTCACAGCGGCTCCCGCTTCCTGCATACAGGCGAGATATCCGACGGCTGCGTGACCGTACGTCCCTTTCTGTACGACGGTAACCCACGAACGCCAGTGCCGGACGGGTTCAGCGATCTGGCTTCAGCAGCGCAGTCCCGAAGCAAGGGCCTGATCGGGCTGCCGCTTCCGCCAAAGCCCGCACCAACCGTCAGCTTCGACGAGGTATATGATTACCTGATCCTTCGCCGGCTTGGTGATCAAGCCGTCGGTAAGCTGATCGTCACCAATGATGGGAGGCTTTGATGTCATTGCTCGCAGCCGCGGCGCTGGCCGGGGCGCTGATGGGGCAGCAACCCAGCGGAAACCCATCCTGTGTCGATCGGGTAGACTTTCAGCGACTGCGCCGCGAGGTAGCCCGGGCTGATCCGGCAATCGCTGTCCGCGCACTGTATCGTTACAACGCTGATCCGGCGCATGAGGACCCGGCGGGATGTACCGCCGCCGATCTCGAACGCTTGCTCGGCGAACAGGAGCGCAAGCTGGTTGCCTTCGCCTATGGCGGCAAGTTGAGTTTTCCACAGATCGCCGCGCACTGTTTCCGTTTCGATCCGAAAACGACCTCCTGCGAGGACATCGTTCAGGATGGCACGGGTCAGCCCGACTACCGCCACATCCTGTCACGCGGACCGGGCGCGGCCTTCACCGGTCGGCTCAAAAATCTGCTGCCGGATGCACGGCTTGTCGGCCTGTACCGTACGACGCTCAAGGCCGTTCAGGACGGAAGACCGGCCACCGCTCTTGGCGCGAAACCCGATGTTCAGATCGCGCGCGGTGGCGCGGTGTTGATCGCCATCTTCACCGCGCCTGGGCCGCCCTGGCAGTATCGCAAGTTCGTGTGGTATTTCTAGCCATGCACCCTCCCTGCGCCAGCGTGGCGGTGCGGGGAGGAGCGGTGTCGCGGCATTAGGCCGCCAGCTTCCTCAGCACATATTGCAGGATGCCGCCATTTAGGAAGTATTCCAGCTCGTTGACCGTGTCGATCCGGCAACGGGCGGTGAAGGTCTCGGTCGCGCCGTCCACGCGGGTGAGGTGGACGGTCACATCCTGACGCGGACGCAACCCCGCCACGTTCTCGATCGTGAACGTCTCGTCGCCGGTCAGCGCCAGCGTCTTGCGGTCGACCCCGGCCGGGAACTGGAGCGGGAGCACGCCCATGCCGACCAAGTTGGAGCGGTGGATGCGCTCGAAGCTCTCCGCGATCACCGCACGGACGCCGAGCAGGTTGGTGCCCTTCGCCGCCCAGTCGCGTGACGAGCCGGTCCCGTATTCCTTGCCCGCGACGATCACCAGCGGCACGCCGTCCGCCTTGTAGCGCATCGCCGCGTCATAGATCGGCATCACCTCGTCGCCATAGCGGGTCATGCCGCCCTCGATCCCGGGCACCATCTCGTTGCGGATGCGGATGTTGGCGAAGGTGCCGCGCATCATCACCTCGTGATTGCCGCGCCGCGCGCCGTAGCCGTTGAAGTCCGCCTTCGAGACCTGGCGCTCGAGCAGGTAAATGCCCGCCGGGCTGTCGGCGCGGATCGAGCCCGCCGGGCTGATATGGTCGGTGGTGATTGAGTCGCCCAACAGTGCGAGCAGCTTGGCGTCGCTGATGTCGCCGACGGGGGCGGGAGTCATCTCCATGCCGTCGAAATAGGGCGGATTGGCGATGTAGGTGCTGCCAGCGCGCCAGGTATAGGTGTCCGACCCCTCGACCTGGATGCCCGACCAGTGGCGGTCGCCTTGATAGACGTTGCCATAGCGCGTCGCGAACATCCCTGAGTCGATGCTGGCGGCCATCACGG
>CAXSEO010000491.1:0-2741 GCA_964235525.1 uncultured Sphingomonas sp.
TCGACGCGCTGATCCCGGTCGGCCGCGGCCAGCGCGAGCTGATCATCGGCGACCGCCAGACCGGCAAGTCGGCGGTGGCGATCGACACCTTCATCAACCAGAAGACCGCCAACGCGGGCACGGACGAGAAGAAGAAGCTCTATTGCGTCTATGTCGCGGTCGGGCAGAAGCGTTCGACGGTGGCGCAGCTGGTCCGCACGCTGACCGAACAGGGCGCGATGGAGTATTCGATCGTGGTCGCCGCGACCGCGTCCGACCCCGCGCCGCTCCAGTTCCTCGCGCCCTATACCGGCACTGCGATGGGCGAGTATTTCCGCGATCGCGGGATGCACGCGCTGATTGTGTTCGACGACCTCTCCAAGCAGGCAGTGGCCTATCGGCAGATGTCGCTGCTGCTGCGCCGTCCGCCGGGCCGCGAGGCGTATCCGGGCGATGTGTTCTATCTCCACTCGCGCCTGCTCGAGCGCGCGGCGAAGATGAGCGATGCGCTCGGCGGCGGCTCGCTGACCGCGCTGCCGATTATCGAGACGCAGGCGGGGGACGTCTCGGCCTATATCCCGACCAACGTCATCTCGATCACCGACGGGCAGATCTTCCTGGAGACCGACCTGTTCTTCGCGGGCATCCGTCCGGCGATCAACGTCGGGTTGAGCGTGTCGCGCGTCGGCTCGGCCGCGCAGACCAAGGCGATGAAGAAGGTGTCGGGCTCGATCAAGCTGGAGCTGGCGCAGTACCGCGAGATGGCCGCCTTCGCGCAGTTCGGCTCGGACCTCGACGCCTCGACCCAGCGGCTGCTCGCGCGCGGCGCGCGGCTGACCGAGCTGTTGAAGCAGGCGCAGTTCCACCCGATGCCGTTCGAGGAACAGACCGCGTCAATCTTCGCGGGCACGAGCGGGTATCTCGACAACGTGCCGGTGGGCGACGTGACCCGGTTCGAGGCGGCGATGCTCGCCGACCTGCGCGCGAACCACGGCGGCGTGCTGGAGCTGATCCGCACCACGCGCGATCTCGGGGACGAGGCAAAGGGCAAGCTTAAGGGCGCGCTCGACGCGTTCGCGAAGACGTTCGCGTGATTGCTCGGGCCGCTTCGGCGGGCAAGCGGTGCTACGGTCTGCTAATCGGGGCCGGGCTTCCGCTCAGCCTCGTGCTCCTGCCGGTTGCCGCGTCGGCGCAACATATATCCGACGCGCAGGCTGTTGCGGCTTTTAAAAAGATGCAGGGCAATGTTGCGTTGCTGACGCACGAGAAGTCGAGATTGCAGGACGTGAGACTCGCCGTGGCAACCGATTGCCATGAGAAGGCGGGCAGCGAAGCGACAGCGTCTTTCTGCTACTGTGCTGGCTTGGTGACTGTCGCTCTCTGGTACGGTGACAAGGGGATGCGCGATCGGTTGGACGCGTTTTCCGCGTCGACTAGTGGCGACCCACGGGATTTCCTCCGTTACCAGGGTCCGGAGTTGTACGCGCCGTTCTGCCACAAGGTTGTCGCCGGGATGGCGACGGCCGCGCACTGAGTTTTTCCAATGGCATCCCTCAAGGCCCTCAAGATCCGCATCGGCTCGGTCAAGTCGACGCAGAAGATCACCAAGGCGATGAAGATGGTCGCCGCCGCCAAGCTGCGCCGCGCGCAGGAGGCGGCGGAGGCCGGGCGGCCGTACGCGCAGCGGCTGGAGGCGGTGGTTGCCAGCCTCGCGTCCAAGGTGACGATCGGCGAGAGTACGCCCAAGCTGCTGAGCGGCACGGGCAAGGACCAGGTGCATCTGTTCGTGGTCGCCACCTCCGACCGGGGGCTCGCGGGCGCGTTCAACACCAACATCGCGCGGCTGGCGCGGCGGCGCGCGGAGGAGCTGCGCGCGGCGGGCAAGACGGTTCATTTCTATACTATCGGCCGCAAGGGCCGCGCCGTGCTGGCGCGGCTGTACCGGGGCGACATCAAGCATTCGATCGAGCCGGGCGACCTCGGCAAGCTCGGCTTCGCGGACGCGCGCGGCTATGCCGACGACCTGCTCGCGCGATTCGAGGCGGGCGAGTTCGACGTCGCGCACCTGTTCTTCTCGAACTTCAAGTCGGTTCTGACACAGGAGCCGACCGAGCAGCAAATCATTCCTGTCGCGCTTCCGCCCGCCAACGAGAACGTCGCGCCGAACGCGGCGGCGGTCGAGTATGAGCCCGACGAGGAAGCGATCCTCGCCGACCTGCTGCCGCGCAACGTCGCGATCCAGCTGTTCCGCGCGATGCGCGAGAATGCCGCGAGCGAGCAGGGCAGCAAGATGACCGCGATGGACAACGCCACGCGCAACGCGGGCGACCTCATCAGCCGGCTCACCATCCAGTACAACCGCACCCGTCAGGCCGCGATCACGACCGAGCTGGTGGAGATCATCTCGGGCGCGGAAGCGCTCTAACGTCAGACCAGCAGGAAGCAGACCATGGCCACCGTCCTCCAGGACCGCCCGATCCAGACCACCAATAACGTCGGCCGCATCAGCCAGGTGATCGGCGCGGTGGTTGATGTGCATTTCGACCAGAACCTCCCCGCCATCCTGTCGGCGCTCGAGACGAGCAACAACGGCAACCGGCTGGTGCTCGAGGTCGCGCAGCATCTGGGCGAGAACACCGTCCGCACGATCGCGATGGATGAGACCGAGGGACTCACTCGGGGCCAAACGGTGCGAGACACCGGCTCGCAGATCCGCGTGCCGGTCGGCCCCAAGACGCTCGGCCGCATCCTCAACGTCATCG
>CAXSEO010000492.1:0-2740 GCA_964235525.1 uncultured Sphingomonas sp.
TCACCCTCGTCCGCGTCGGCATAGAGCCGGACGTAGGCTTTGACGGCGGCCTCGTAGCCTTCGTCTTGGAGCATGTCCATGCGGGCATCGACCTCGGCGCGGTTGCGCGGGAATCCGTACTGGTTCCCGTCCACCTCACGCACCGCGCAGATGATGGTCATGGTCTGCGCCACGGCGCTGCTGGTGGTCATCTCGGAGGCGCGCGCCTGCTGGGACGGTTTCAGCCGCCCGACCATGATGGCGCGCCCGAACGCGTCGATCTCCTGCGCGGTCTCGGTGTAGCGGGTGCGCTTGATGTGGTCGATGTCGATCATCAAGCGATCCTCTTCTTGTCGCCCGCCATACCTTTGCCCTTCGAGGTGATGTTCTTCTCGCGGCTGACGTCGGACACGTCGTCGATGGCGAAGACGAAGCCCGTGTACTGGTAGGAGCGCACCATGCCGCCGGGGTATGTGACGGTCTCGTTCAAGAAGCCGCCGGGACAGTCGCCGCCCGCGTTGAAGTTCGTGTCGTAGGCGAGCTGGAAATCCTCGATGTCCGGATCCACACGGATCAGGTCGAAGTCGATCTCGTAGCCGCCGGGGATGAAGCCGAACCGCGGCACGTCGTTGTAGCGGCGGCTCTCGACGCGGTGGTTCGTTTTGCGGACCTTGACGCCGATCACGTCGCCCATGTTGACGACTTGGTTCGTGCGGACGTCGTAGAAACCGAATGAGTAATCGCGTCCTACCGACATAGAATTGACGGGCATGACTGCCTCCTATGCTCTGAGATGAAGGAAGGTCAGTTGACCGTGCCGGAGAGCGAGGCGAGCGCCTGCTGGGTCGAGGTCGCGGCGTTGGCGTAACTCGACACCTGGACGTTGCCGCCGCCCGCCAGCTTGACGAGGAACACCCGCACGGCGTTGAGGTAGAGCGCCGCCACATAGGCCACGAGGAAGCCCTGCTGGACGGAAGCGGGCGGGTTGTTTCCGAGGTTGCACTGGGTCGCCCAGTCCTCGATGATCCCATAGCCGCCCGACCCGAAGGCCGGGTTCTTGAGGATACCGCCGAAGCTGTCGAGGATACCCTTGGCCTTGGTGCGGGTGGGATCGTCGGCGCGGCCCGTCGATTGCAACAGGCCCACGATAGAGCGTGTCGCGGGACCGGCGAGCGACCGGGCGATGAAGTTCGTGAGGCGCGAGTATTCCAGCCCCCGCGCCGCCGTGTTGGACGATGCGGACCGTCCGGTGACGAAAGAGAAATAAGGGGCGCCGAGCGAGGCCGTGCGACCGATGACGTCGATGCCGCCGTCCTGTGCCGTGGCGTTGTCGGCGTTCGAGATCGGCAGGCCCGTGGTCGAGCTCTGCGTCGCCTGGACGCCGATCAGCGCCTTGTTGATAGGCGACTGCTCTGGCGAGAGGTTGCCCGCCAGCGCCAGCATGAAGGCGCTCGGATAGACGTTCCGCGCCGCGTTGACGCCGTCGTAGAAGGTCGGGAAATCGCCGGCACAGAAGTGCAGATTGGTGTCGTCGAAGCCGAGGGACTGGATCGCCGCGACCGCACCCGCGATCGTATCCCCCGAAGCCGTCGAGAAACTGAAATCCGCCGTCTCGGAGATCGCCAGCGCCAGCATGGACGGCACGATCGTGGGGTCGGTGCAGTCCATCAGGGTGAACAGGTCCATCCCGCTCGCACGAAGGCAGTAGGCGCCCGTCCGCGACGCGAGCGAGCCGTCCTGCCCGGCTTGGATGAGGGACGTGACGCCGCCCGCACCGTCCGTGCCGCCCGCGAGCGGGTAGGTGGCGCCGAGCGCCGGCGTGCCGGTGCCCGTCCCGGGCGTGAACACGACGTAGCCCGAGCGGGCGCGCTGCTGGGTGCCGAGGTTGATCGCGGTGGCCAGTGCGGCACCGAACGACATGACCGGCGTGTAGGAGCCGGGGGTCGCGGCGCCGCCGCCCTGCAACGCGATGGTGAGGGCCGGCCCGGTCGCGCTGTAGTAGCCGCCACCTGCCACGATGATGGGCTGCCCGAGGCCCCACGCGAGGGTGAGGGACGCTCCGGTGCCAGAACCCGTGGTGGCGGTCTGGTTCCCCACGGTGGAGGGGACGGCGCCCGACAGGATGGAGCCCGCGTTGACGACCGCGAACGTCGTGATGACGCCGCCCGCCCCGACCGCCGTGACCCTGACCTGCACGCCCGCCCCGAACGATACGAGGTCGCCGACCGCGTGGCCCGTGCCGCCGGAGCCGAGCGACTGTGTCACGCTGGCGAGCGTCGGCTGGACGGTCGCCTGCACGCCCGAGAGAGCGCGCTGCGGCGCCGACACGACCGCGGCCGGGACGGAGGTGTAGCCGGTGCCGGACGTGACCGCGACCGAGACGAGCCCGGTGAAGATGTTGTCGAACCGCTCGGCCGTGACGCCGGGGAACGCCACGATGGCGGAAAGTGCGCCCACGGCGGTGGACCCTGCGAACTGCACGCCGATGCTGTTGCCGAGCGCGCCGGAAGACCGGGCGGTCAGGCGCCCGAGGTTGTTCGGCAGGACCGCGTTCGCCGCCACGTCGGAACCGTCCGTCACGCGGACGAAGCGGAAGGAGCCCTGCTGCCCTTGGCTCAGGCCGATGGCGAGCGCGGTGGCAAGGTCGCCGTAGCGCACCTGGGGGCGGCCGAGCTTGGCGTAGCCGTCGGCCGCACCAGACGCCGCGATGACGGTGTTGGGGGTGCCCCACGAGGCCGTGCCCACGAACCCCTCGATGGCG
>CAXSEO010000493.1:0-2737 GCA_964235525.1 uncultured Sphingomonas sp.
TCTCCCCGCCCGACAGCACTCGCCGCGCGCTGGGCGGACCCAGCGCTGCGACCAGATTCTTTTCTGTCATCGGCCGGTCAGCATCGCCGAGCTGGTCCGCCTGCGCTGTCGTCACCATCGGGCCAGCTGACACGCACGCGCTTAATGGGGCCGGAGAGACACAGCCTAGGGCGATACGACATCGGGGCACCAAGCGGCTCACCCCTGATGTGGGTGCGAGCGCAGATAGTCCCGACAGGTTGCGATGAACTTGCCGATCGCCGGGCTGGGCGGGATCGAGCGCGTCCAGCCGTCACCCGTCGTAAAGACGATCGGCGACGTCGCCCCCGCAAGCATCGTATCGATCGCCTGTTGATCGGCCGCTTCTTCGGCGCTTCCGCTCTTGCCACCCGGCAGCATCACCAACGCGCGGTCGCGCGCGTTGTCACCCGCAGGAACATCGAACGTCCGTTTGTTCTTACCGACCGCCACGGTGAAGCTGCGGATGCCACGACCATGGCCCCCGTCCATCAGCAGGAATGTAGGCGAAGGCGGGGCGTCGCACACCGCCCCGAACATGCCTTTGGGAGTCAGTTGATATTCCAGCGTCGGCTTTACGCCGGGCACGCTGATGTAGACCCACCCGTCCTTGGAAGAATAGCCGATCGAGCCGCGTGCGGCGGCGAAAGCGACGATCAGCAACGTGAGGTCGCGAGGCCGAACAAGAGAGCTGGCCGACATGAATATAAGGATACCATTAGGTTCGGCGGGCGGTCAACGACACCGTCACACCCGGCGCGGACGTGCTCGCGCGCTGTTCTTCGATTGTATTCGACAAGTCCGCGAAGGCTATCCGCCTCACCTGCGCCTGACCTACTCCGCCGCCAGCACCTCGCCCGCTTCCTCGCGCTGCTCGGCCTGGCGCGCCCACATCTCCGCATACAGGCCATCCCGGCGGAGCAGCTCGGCGTGACTACCGCGCTCGGCGATGCGGCCGCCGTCGAGCACGACGATCTGGTCCGCATGGACCACCGTCGACAGCCGGTGAGCGATGACGATCGTCGTGCGCCCGCGCTCGATCGCCTCCAGCGTGTCGAGGATTTCCGCCTCCGTGCGGCTGTCGAGCGCGCTGGTCGCCTCGTCGAGGATCAGGATCGGCGGGTTCTTGAGCAGGGTGCGCGCAATCGCCACCCGCTGCTTCTCGCCGCCCGAGAGCTTGAGACCCCGTTCGCCGACGCGGGTCTCGTAGCCGTCCTCCTGCCGTTCGATGAACGGCGCGATCGCCGCGCCGCGTGCCGCGCGCGCGATCTCGTCCGACTGGGCGCCTTCCCGGCCATAGGCGATGTTGTAGCCGATCGTGTCGTTGAACAACACCGTGTCCTGCGGCACAATGCCGATCGCCGCGCGCAGGCTCGCCTGGGTGACGTTCGAGATATCCTGTCCGTCGATCGTGATCCGTCCGCTGGTCAGATCGTAGAAGCGGTACATCAGCCGCGCGAGCGTCGACTTGCCCGCCCCCGACGGTCCCACCACCGCCAGCGTCGTCCCGGGCGCGATGTCGAGGTCGATCCCGTGCAGGATCTCGCGTTCGCCTTCATAGGTGAAGCGGACATTCTCGAACCGCACGCGGCCTTGTTCCACGTGCAACACCGGCGCGTTCGGGGCGTCGACCACCTCGGCGGGGGTGTCGACCAGGTCGAACATCGCGCCCATGTCGATCGCGCCTTGCCTCAGCGTCCGGTACACCATGCCGAGCAGGTCGAGCGGCCGGAACAGCTGGCTGAGCAATGTCTGCACCAGGAACACCTTGCCCGGCGAGTATAGCCCCTTGCTCCAGCCCCAGACGATATAGGCCATGCCGCCGCCCAGCATCAGGTTGGTGACCAGCGCCTGCCCGACGTTGAGCCAGGCGAGGCTGTTCTCCGACTTGGTCGCCGCGTTGGCGTAGGCGATCATCGCGTTTTCGTAGCGCCGACCCTCGCGCTCCTCCGCGCCGAAATACTTCACCGTCTCGAAGTTGAGCAGCGAATCGACCGCATGCGACACCGCGCCGGTGTCGAGGTCGTTCATCCGCGTCCGCAGCGACGCGCGCCAGTCGGTCACCGCGCGGGTGTAGTAGATATAGATCGCTACCATGACGACCGTCGCGATCGCCAGTCCCGCGCCGAACCCGGTCCAGAAGATCACCAGCACGGCGGTGAGCTCGAGCACGGTCGGCGCGATGTTGAACAACAGGAAATACAGCATCGTGTCGATGCTCTTGGTCCCGCGCTCGACCACCTTGGTCACCGCGCCGGTGCGCCGCTCGAGATGGAAGCGCAGCGACAGCTGGTGGAGGTGACGGAACACCTGCGCCGCCAGCCGCCGGGTCGCGTCCTGTCCCACCCGCTCGAACACCACGTTGCGGAGATTGTCGAACAACGTGGTTGCGAACCGCGCGGCGACATAGCCAAGCACGAGGAGCATTACCAAGGTTGCCAGCGAGCGGTCGCCCGTCGACATCCGGTCGACCGCCCAGCTCAGCGGGTACGCGCCGCCGATCTGCACCGCCTTGGACGCCACCACCAGCAGCATCGCGACCACGATCCGCGCGCGCAGCACCGGCTCGCCGACCGGCCAGAGATACGGAAGGAAGCGCCGGAGCGTCGGCAGCAGCGGACGCTCCTTGCTGGAAGGAACGCTCATCGGAGAGTTGGCGAGGGGAGGCATGCGTCGCCCAAGGTAAGAGGCGCGACGCCGATTCCCAAGCGGAAGAGAC
>CAXSEO010000494.1:0-2718 GCA_964235525.1 uncultured Sphingomonas sp.
TCCAGGACCTGCCACACCACGGTACCGGCGACTTCCGTCCCGACGCGCCGGGCCACTTCAAGCACCGAATGCTCGAGGACAGCAGGGCGACGGTCCTGGTCCCGTACGCGCTTGCGGGCGCGGTTGCACATCGCGCGAACGCTACCCGCGCCGGGCGAGGGGTCAACCCATGCCCGCCCGCCAGAATGGAGGCCGTCCGAGGGACGGCCGCGCCCCTGGCCCACCCACCACCCTGGCGCGGGCCGATGGCCCGCGAAGGAGCGGGATGATTGAAGGTCGCGCTCTTTTCCGCTTCGCTCCCGAGGGCGCGGCGTTCCTTGTCCTGACCCGCGGGCGCGCTCGCGCTCTCTCCTAGCCGCCACGCCCGCCAGGGCGCACCTCGCCGCTTTCCCCGGAGCCGCGCTCGCGCGCGACGACCGGGGGCGGCTGCGCTTGCCCCGGCAGGGCGCGCGTCCGCGTCGCGCCGCACAAGAGCACCGTTATCTGTCCCACCCACCCGACCCGTAGGGCGGCGGCGCCTTCGGCGCCGTGTAAAGCATCAAAATCGTTTCGGTGGCGACGCAACATGCTGAAACAACATTGGATTGTCGGTCCGCAGCCGATCTTCGGACCCGATCGCCGAGAGCAGGAGTTGATGAACGGCAATACGGGTTCATATCATGTGTCATGTCCTGATCATCGAGGACGAATGGTTCATCTCGGAGTATCTGACCCAGCTTGCCGAGGAAGGCGGGGCCACGTCGATCGCGACCGCCATGACCGAGGATGAAGCGGTCGCCGCGGCCCGCGAGCGGACCCCTTCGATCATCCTGTCCGACGTGAGCCTGTTGGTGGGCACCGGTCCCGGAGCCGTGCAGACCATCACGGCCGAGGCGGGCGAGATACCCGTGATCTTCATCACGGGCACACCCGAGGATTGCAGGCCATGCAGCCCGCCCGGGGTGATCCTTTGCAAGCCGATCCAGCGGCATTTGGTGGTGGACACGTTCCGGCGGCTGGCTCCGGTATAGGCGCGCAGCGGCTGGGCCTCCAGCCCGTCAAATCTGTATTCAGAAACTCTCCGCGTTATTAATGGCTGTTAATAACTCCGTCCTAAACGCTGCTAGTGTCCTCCTGCTGGCAGCCCCCCAGAGATTTGCTTCCAGCGAGTTCATCAGCGCGACTTCGCACCAGGAGATTTCGATGAACCAGCTCAATCACCATGATTACTACCTCGCGCGCGCCGAAGCCTCACGAGGCTTGGCGCATCGAGCGGCGGACCCCATGATCGCATCAATCCACTTCGAGCTGGCAACCCGCTACGACAGCGTGGCCGCGCGGCTTGACCGGAAGGTCGACGTGAACGGGCGCGGCGCTCAGGGCTGACGCAAGCGGCGGTGCAGATAGTTCTCGTCGAACCCGGCGATCTGCACCAGCTTGCCGGGATGCATGATCGTGACGCTCCCGCGGCTGAGCGCCATCGCCCCCGACAGCCGTAGCTCCTTGAGCACCCGGTTGATGTGAACCGGCGTCATCCCGAGCGCATCGGCGAGGACCAGCTGCGAGAGTGGCAGCGCGAACTCGGTGTCGTGCGTCAGGCCGATGTTGCGGGCGCGCAGGTAGAGCTCGCAGACCAGGTGCGCCACGCGCTCGATCGAGCTGCGCCGTCCCATGCTGACGATCCAGGCGCGCATGATGCCTTCATCGACGAGCTGCGCCGTGTACATCGCGCCGGCGATGTTCGGGTGCTCGTGCATCATGGTCTGCATCGCGGCCTTGGACACCGTTGCAGCGCTCGCGGGCGTGATCGCCTGGATGCCATGATCCATTTCCGCGAGCAGCTTGATGTGGAGGTCGCAGGCATCCCCAGGCATCAGGAACGCCATGATCTGGCGCGACCCGCTCGGCAGGATTTTATACCGACAAATCCACCCCTCCAGCACCACGAACATCGGGCCGGTCTCGTCGCCTTCGCGGATCAGGTCCTGCCGCGCGGCATAGCGGCGAGGATGCGCCGTGGTCGTTTCGAGGACGGCAACATCGCGGGCATCGAGATCGGCCAGGCCGCTCAGTTTCTGGACGAACGGATTGGCCATGGCCGGGTTGTATCGCCTGCGAAACCAACTCGCAACACTGTCGAAAGTTATTGTTTAAAATTATTATAGGTTGTGGAAGGACGAGCCGAGAGCTGTACGCCCATCGTATCGTCGACACGTCAACCAGGCGTCGGCGACAGAGAGATATGCGAACTCTCGCCTATGCCCAAGGTGCTGCCATGCCCAAGAATAAGAACGATCCCGCGAAGTGGGGAACGGAACAACCCATGCCCGACCCGCACGGCCACGCGGCTTTGCTGCTGGTCGAGAGCCTGATTCACAGGCTGCTGGAGCGCTCGATCATCAGCACCGCCGATGCGATCGAGATCGTCGAAACAGCGGACGATGTACAGATCGAGGTCGCCGAAGCCGCCGACGGCCATGGCGCGCCGATGTGGCGGTCGCACGCGCTGCTCCGCTCGATCGCTGACTCGCTGAGGCAGGACAGTGACGGAAGATCGACGCCGCTTCACGTAGTTTCATAGGGAGCGTCAAAACCGGTCGGATCAGACGCGGGAGGGCGACCCACGCCTTTCAGCGGCTTTGAGTGGTGCAGAAGCCCCGTTCAATGGGGTCGCCCCGAGCGGGGGCTGTCAACCGGCGTGCAAAGGGGACCCCCGATCGGCGTCGAACAGGGACCCCC
>CAXSEO010000495.1:0-2711 GCA_964235525.1 uncultured Sphingomonas sp.
CAAGCTGCCCGACGACCCCAAGCTCGCGCGGCTGGTCGACAGCGCGATGGAGGGCGCGCAGCGCGGCGCGGCCCTGACCCAGCGGCTGCTCGCCTTCGCGCGGCGGCAGGACCTGCGGCCCGAGGCGGTCGAGCTGCCGCAGCTGGTCCATGGCATGACCGACATGCTCCAGCGCACGCTGGGGCCGCGCGTGCAGGTGGAGACGCAGTTTCCGCTCGGCCTGCCGCCGGTCCACGCCGACGCGCACCAGCTCGAGCTCGCGTTGCTCAACCTCGCGGTCAACGCGCGCGACGCGATGCCCGACGGTGGCAAGCTGGAGCTGAGCGCCGGCGCCGAGCATCTCGCCGATCGCAACGCGGCGGGGCTGCCGCCCGGCCCGTATGTCCGGCTCAGCCTGACGGATCATGGCGAGGGCATGGACGAGGCGACGTTGGCGCGCGCGACCGAGCCGTTCTTTACCACCAAGGGCGTCGGCAAGGGCACCGGCCTTGGCCTGTCGATGGTCCATGGCCTGACCGCGCAGTCGGGCGGCAAGCTCTTGATCCACAGCCATGTCGGCTATGGTACGACCGTCGACCTGTACCTGCCCGTGACGGTCAGGCCGCGCGACGAGCAGCGCCGCGCCGACCACCCGGTCGCCGAACGCGCGACCCGGCCGCTCGACGTGCTGGTGGTGGACGACGACCCGCTGGTGCTCGCCAACACCGCCGCTATGCTGGAGGATCTCGGCCATGCGGTCCGCGTCGCCGCCTCCGGCGAGGACGCGCTGGCGCAGCTCGCCGGTGACGGGTCGATCGACCTCGTCGTCACCGACCAGCTGATGCCGCGCATGACCGGCACGCAGCTTTGCCGCCGCATCCGGCTCGGCGCGCCGGAGATGCCGGTGCTGATCGTCAGCGGGTTCGCGGAGCTGAGCGGCAAGGAGGCGGGACGCTTTCCGATGCTCGCCAAGCCGTTCGACCAGGCCGCGCTCGCGCGCGCGCTGGGGAATGTCCAGCGGCCCGCGACGGTGGTGCCGCTGCGCCGGGTCGCGGCGTCCGATCGGCCCATCGCGTCCACCGGCTCGTAGGGTCTGATCTCCCCAACGGTAGCAGTTCCCCGGCGAAGGCCGGGGCCCAGTTACGGCACGTCAACAAGGTAGTCCTCTGCCCACAATCATCATCGTAACTGGGCCCCGGCCTTCGCCGGGGAACAGGTGATTCCATTTGATGTGACCAAGCTCTAGCCATCGTCGACGGCTCCGCCCGGCGCGGCTCTGCCATGTCGGACAAGTTCCGATCAAAGCCGGTCCATAAGCATCAGCTTGGCCTCGATTTCCTCGACTTCGCCCCGGCCGTCACGCCCCACCTTGACTTTCCGCGCCGCCCGGTGCACATTCTTAGGTGTCGAGGCGTTCCAAACGCAGCGTGACGGGCCGTATGGCCTCGGCTCCGCCCCGATGATCCGGCTACCCTTTTCACGCGGGGCGTCATCTCTCCCCGCCGTCCGTGCGCCCATGCGCCCGGGCCGCGCCCAATCGTGAGTTCTCCCATGTCCTTCTCCCATCTCGGCCTGTCCGAGCCGTTGGTCCGCGCGCTCGAAGCCAAGGGCTACACCACCCCCACCCCGATCCAGCGCGACGCGATCCCGCTCGTGCTGGAGGGCCGCGACCTGCTCGGCATCGCGCAGACCGGTACCGGCAAAACCGCCGCGTTCGTCTGCCCCTCGATCCAGCGGCTCGCCGCTGCAGAGAAGCGCGTGCTGCCGACGCACTGCCGGATGCTGGTGCTCGCCCCCACCCGCGAGCTCGCCAGTCAGATCGCCGAGAGCGCGCGCGGCTATGGCCGCTTCAGCAAGCTCTCCGTCGCAACCGTGTTCGGCGGCACCTCCATCAACAAGAACCGGCAGGATATGGCGCGCGGCGTCGACATCCTCGTCGCCACGCCCGGGCGCCTGCTCGACCTCGTCGAGCAACGCTTCGTCAGCCTCGCTACCGTCGAGATCCTCGTCCTCGACGAGGCGGACCAGATGCTTGACCTCGGCTTCATCCACGCGCTCCGCAAGGTCGCGCGGATGGTCCCGCGCCAGCGCCAGACCTTGTTCTTCTCCGCCACCATGCCCGCCGCGATCCGCGAGCTCGCCGACCAGTTCCTCCGCGACCCCGCGACCGTCTCGATCAAGCCCGCCGCGACCACGGCGGAGCGGGTCGATCAGTTCGTCACCTTCGTCAACCAGTCGGAGAAGCAGGCGCTGCTGACCATCACGCTTGCCGACCCGGCGATCGAGCGCGCGCTGGTATTCACGCGCACCAAGCACGGCGCGGACCGGGTGGTGAAGCTGCTTGGCGGCAACGGCATCGCCAGCAACGCGATCCACGGCAACAAGAGCCAGCCGCAGCGCGAGCGCGCGCTCGCCGAGTTCAAGTCGGGCAAGGTCAAGGTGCTGGTCGCGACCGACATCGCTGCGCGCGGCATCGACGTGTCGGGAGTCAGCCACGTCATCAACTTCGAGCTGCCCAATGTGCCCGAGCAATATGTCCACCGTATCGGCCGCACCGCGCGGGCTGGCGCGAGCGGGATCGCGATCGGCTTCTGCGCCGACGATGAGCGCGCGTATCTGCGCGATATCGAGAAGCTGACCCGGCAAAAGGTGCCGATGCAGCCACTCCCCGCCGACTTCATGGCGCAGGCGGAGAAGATCAAGGCGGCGCGCGTTCACGCGATCGGCGCGGA
>CAXSEO010000496.1:0-2708 GCA_964235525.1 uncultured Sphingomonas sp.
AACCGCGCTCGATCGCATCGAACAGGGCAATGTCGGGTGGCGCACGCGCGCAGGAATCGCATCTCCGCTGGTTGGCGGGGCACCGACGGCGGCGATGGCGCTCAACGTCTCATCATTCTTGCTGACGCTGTCGACGCTCGGCCTGCTGGTGGTCTCGCGCATTCTTCTGGCCCTGCTGCTGTCGATCACGCCGGTTATCGCCGGCTTTCTGCTGTTCGATGCGACGCGCGGGCTCTTGGAGGGCTGGCTGCGAGCGATGGCGACAGCGGCGATCATCCCGCTGTTTGTCCTTGTCCTGTCCGCGATCGAGCTTTCCATTCTCGGACCGCTCCTCGACCAGATGCTCAGCCGACAGGCGCGCGGCCTGTTCGAGTTGGACGATGTCACCCCCGTTGCGCTGGTCGTGATCGTGTTCAGCCTGGCAACGGTCGGCTCGGTCCGGGCCGCCGCGACCATCGCGCGTGGGCTGCGCATCCGATCGGCAAACACAGCTAGCGCCCGCACGGACGTGCCGACGCCCATCTTCCCCGTTAACGAACGCCCACTCTTGTTGACAGGACCATCGCGTGCGGAGCTGCCGATCGTGCGGGCGCTCGAAGCCGCCGCGCGCCGCGATGGTGGAGAGGCCAGCCGCACGGTCGCCGCAGCCCTGCGCAGCCAGCGCGAGGCCACGCCCGTCGCGCTCGGCATCGGTCGACGCGCGAGCGTTGACGCTCCATCCTCACCAACCTACCGGTCCCATCTGGCCCCGGCGCGCACCCGGCTTTCGCGCGCGTCGCGCGCCGCTGCACGCAGAGACACATGACCGATCACGACACTTATTATGCGGCGGCGCAGAGCTGGGCCGACGAGCGCGTCGAGTCCGAACGACGCGCGCGCAGGCTGGCCTGGATCGTCGCGGCCATTGCCGGTGCGATCGCGCTCGTGCTCGCGCTGATCTTGGCCATGTTGGTCCCGTTGAAAACGGTGCAACCTTATGTGGTCACGGTCGATCGCCAGAGCGGTGCGGTCGAGATGGCGACCACCGTCGCCAATGGGCGCCTGACCCAAAACGAAGCCGTCATCCAGGCGCAGCTGGCCAATTATGTCCGGGTGCGCGAGACCTTTGATGCCACCGACCTTGCCGCCAACTACCGCCGCGTCCAGCTATTGTCTTCGCCCGACGTACGCGCGGCCTATATCGCGGCAATGGCGGCGTTGAACCCGGCAAGCCCGCTGCGTACCCTGTCGCCCGGGGACACGGTATCCATCCGGATCAAGAGCGTATCACTGATCGGGCCCGGCTCCGCGCTGGTCCGCTACGACGCGGATCGAACGGTCGCGGGCGGGCGCGGCGTGACTTCGAGTCCCTTGGTGAGCGCCATCTCATTCGGGTTCAGCGACCGGCCGCTGCGGGCCGCCGACCGTTTTGAAAACCCGCTCGGGTTTCAGGTAACCCGCTATCGCCGCGACGCCGAAGGGGTGACGATGTGAGGTCGGCCGCCGGTCTACCCCTGTTGTTCGTCGCGTTGACCGCCGCGACGCTACCCCGGCCCGGAGCGGTCGACCCGCATATCCAGCGCGTTCTCTACGACCCCGAGCAAGTGGTCTCGCTGCATGGAGCGCTTGGCTGGCAGATCATGATCGAGTTCGCGCCCGACGAGCGCATCGAAAACGTCTCGATCGGCGACAGCCTTGCGTGGCAGGTCACACCCAACAAGCGCGCGAAGTTGCTGTTCCTGAAGCCGCTCCTGCGCAACGGCAGCACCAACATGACGGTCGTGACCAGCCAGCATCGCTACGCTTTCGCGCTGTCGACCGGGCCGCGGCTTCCGCGCACGCCGTGGATCGTGCATTTCGACTTTCCCCGGCCGACCGTCGAGACGATTCCGGAGCCACCGCCTCCCCCGCCGGTCAAACTCAACTTCGCTTACGACCGTTCGGGCGATCCGTCCGTGCTGCCGGCGCGGGTGTGGGATGACGGGCGGCAGACTTATTTCGAATTTGCCGAGCAGACCTCGCTTCCGGCGATCTTCGCGGCCGGGCCGGGCAAAAATGACGAAGCGCTGGTCAACGTGGCTACCCAGGGACGCGTTCAGGTCGTGCAGCAGATGGGGCAGCGTTTCATTCTGCGCTCCGGCGCACACGTCGCTACCGTGACACGGACGCAATAGGATCTCGCGATGACCGACCATCCCCCCGTCAATATCCCGCGCGTCGCGCGCAAGCCTCGACGCGCGGGAGCAGCGCGGCTGGCGCTCGCGCTCGTGGTCGTCGGCGGCAGTGTCTTCGCGGAGCTGGCGAACGGTCGAGCGGCGCGTAGCGCGCAAGGGGCTGACCTGCCCCCATTGCTGGCGCAAACGACCGCCGCGCCGGCACCGCCACCCCCGCAGTTCGCGCCGGGGCCGGTCGTTCCGGCACCTGCACTCATCCCGTCGGGGCCTTCGGTCGCCGTCTCGCCCACGAGTCAGCCGGGCACTTCGGCGACCATAACCGCAGCACCGCTAGCTCGTATCGATGGAGGTGCCGCCGAGCGAGCACGCGCGCGTCTCGCCGCGCCGGCGCTGATCGTCGATCTGGCCCAAGCGCGACCCGGCGAAAGCCTTCGCACGGTTGCCGCGCTTGGCGACAGCGGCACGCCTGCGATCCCGACGGCGTCGCTCGGCGACGCAGCCGCGCCGGCTCAAACAGGGGCCGCTCCGGCGGCACCGTTGCCCGATGCCGCGATC
>CAXSEO010000497.1:0-2671 GCA_964235525.1 uncultured Sphingomonas sp.
AACCACCAGCTTGCCGACCCGCAGGCGCGCGCGACATTGCTCGGCCGAAGCGACGCGTTCCTGCGCCAGGCAATGGGGCTTTAGCGGCGCTACGGCGCGCCGCGGTTTGCGCCGGTGTTGACGTTTGACTTGGTCACGCCCGTCGCCTGCTCGACGACATGCTTGGTCGCGTACACGATGCCGCCGCCGAACAGCGGCAGCACGGTCAGGATTGCCCAGCCCAATGCCACCGGGCGCGACGCCAGCGCGCCGCGCCGGTGAAGGAGCAAGCCGATCACCAGCAACGCGATCGACAGCCCAACCAGCCCGAGCAGGACGATGAAGATCTGGTTGCCGGGGCCCATGGTGCGATTGCCTCCTATTGTGAGGAGCTAACGATGGAGGCGCGGCAGGGTCGCGCGGAGGTGGCCCGAGAAGGGCGGCCGTCAGGAGCTACCCTTCCTCGTTCGTCACTCAGCAACCCGTCACGGGCAAAGCCCGTGACGTCGGACGGCGCCTCGGCGCCGCCGGCCGAGCCGCTGATGATCCGCTCAACTCCAGCTTTCGCTGGAGCTTCGCATCAGCGGCTGTAGAACTCGACCACCAGGTTCGGCTCCATCTTCACCGGATACGGCACCTCGTCCAGCGTCGGCACGCGCACGAACGTCACCTTGGCGGTGCCATCAGGCGCGACATAGTCGGGCACCTCGCGCTCGGCGAGGCTCTGCGCTTCCAGCACCAGCGCCATCTCCTGCGCCTTGCCGCCCAGCGTGATCTCGTCGCCGACATAGCAGCGGCGCGAGGCGATGTTGCACTTGACGCCGTTGACGCGGACATGGCCGTGGCTGACCAGCTGGCGCGCGGCGAATATCGTCGGCGTGAACTTGGCGCGATAGACGATCATGTCCAGCCGCTGCTCCAGCAGCCCGATCAGGTTCTGGCTGGTGTCGCCCTTCATCCGCGACGCCTCCTGATAGGCGTGCTTGAACTGCTTCTCGGTGACGTCGCCGTAATAGCCCTTGAGCTTCTGCTTGGCGCGCAGCTGGATGCCGAAGTCGGAGACCTTGCCCTTGCGGCGCTGGCCGTGCTGGCCGGGGCCGTATTCGCGCTTGTTGACCGGGCTCTTGGGGCGGCCCCAGATATTCTCGCCCAACCGGCGGTCGAGCTTGTGCTTGGCGCTATGGCGCTTGGACATGGTAGTTCCTTGCAAGTGCGAGTGACGCGCCCGCCCTGACGGACGAGACGCTATCCGGTCATCGCCTGCTGGTCCCCGAAGGAAGGCAGGGCCACCGCTTCACCGGAGTGCGGAGCCGTTGCGAAGCGCGCCGCATGGCGAAACGCGGCGCGCAAGTCAATCTTTGGCGCGCTTCGCTCCCGCGAGCGCGGACAGCACGCCGCGCAGCGTGCGCACCTCGGGCGAGGACCAGCCTGGCTTGGTCAGCAGCGTGCGGAGCGTTCGCCGAGTCACCGCGGTGCGGTCGGGGGGATAGTAGAAATGCGCGGCGATCAGCATCGCGTCGAGCTGTTCGATCATACCGTCGAGCTCTTCCTGCGGTGCGGGCGGGGGCAGCTCGGTCTCCGGCGGTTGCGCGAGCGCTTCTCCTTTGGACCATTCATAGGCGACGAGGATCACCGCCTGAGCGAGGTTGAGCGACCCGAACGCGGGGTTGATCGGCACGGTGACGATGGTCCGGGCAAGCGCGACGTCGTCGGTCTCCAGCCCAGACCGCTCCGGCCCGAACAGGATCGCCGATCGCCCCGCATCGCGGCGGATAGCGTGCGCCGCCGCCTCGGGGGTCAGCACCGGCTTGGTGACGCCGCGCTTGCGGACGGTGGTTGCGTACACATGCGCGCAATCGGCGACCGCTTCGGCGACGGTATCGAAAACCTTCGCGCACGCGAGCACCTCGTCCGCCCCCGCCGCGGCCGGTCCTGCGGCGGGGTTGGGCCACCCGTCGCGCGGGGCGACCAGCCGCAGCTCGGTCAGCCCGAAATTGAGCATCGCCCGCGCCGCCTTGCCGATATTCTCGCCGAGTTGCGGGCGGACGAGGATGATGGCGGGGGGTGGAGCGAGGGCGTCGCTCACCCCTCCCCCGCCTCGCTCACCTGGCCCGCGAACGCCTCGAAATCGCGCGCTTCGCCGAAGTCGCGGTAGACGCTGGCGAACCGGATATACGCGACCGGGTCGAGCCCCTTCAGCCCTTCCATCACCATCTCACCGATCGCCTGCGCGGTGACCTCGCCCTCGCCCAGCGTTTCCAGCCGGCGCTGGATGCCGCTGACCAGTTTCTCGAGCCGGGCCGGGTCGATCGGGCGCTTGCGGGCGGCGATCAGCAGCGAGCGGAGCAGCTTGTCGCGGTCGAACGGCTCGCGCCGGACCGCGCCGCCATCGCTCGCGCGCTTGATCACGGTCAGCTCGCGCAACTGGATGCGCTCGAATGTGGTGAAGCGCGCGGCGCAGCCTTCGCACTGCCGCCGTCGCCGGATCGCCGCCCCGTCCTCGGTGGGGCGGCTGTCCTTTACCTGGCTGTCCTCATGCGCGCAAAACGGGCAGCGCATTCAGCCCTTGTTGCGCTTCGAATAGGCGTAGGCTGCCCCTGCCAGCGCGCCGAAGACGGGACCGACGAACGGGACCGGGATCGCCACCACCGCGCCGATCGCGCCATATTTGGCCATCTGCTTGCCCAGCCCG
>CAXSEO010000498.1:0-2671 GCA_964235525.1 uncultured Sphingomonas sp.
GTCGGGCTGCAATCGGCGCTGTCGGACAAGGACAGCGTCATCACCGGCTATCGCGACCACGGCCACATGCTGTTGTGCGGCATCCCGCCCAAGGCGGTGATGGCCGAGCTGACCGGGCGCGCCGCCGGGATCAGCAAGGGGAAGGGCGGCTCGATGCATATGTTCAGCGTCGAGCACAAGTTCTACGGTGGTCACGGCATCGTCGGCGCGCAGGTGTCGCTCGGCTCGGGCCTTGGCTTCGCGCACAAATATCGCGGCGACGGCGGCGTGTGCCTCGCCTATTTCGGCGACGGCGCGGCCAACCAGGGGCAGGTATACGAGAGCTTCAACATGGCCGAGCTGTGGAAGCTGCCGGTGATCTACGCGATCGAGAACAACCAGTACGCGATGGGCACCAGCGTGAACCGCTCGTCGGCCGAGGATCAGCTGTACCGGCGCGGCGAGAGCTTCCGCATCCCGGGCATCCAGGTCGACGGGATGGACGTGCTCGCGGCGCGCGGCGCGGCGGACGTGGCGCTGGAATGGACGCGCGCGGGCAAGGGGCCGATCATCCTCGAGATGAAGACCTATCGCTATCGCGGCCACTCGATGAGCGACCCGGCGAAGTACCGCAGCCGCGAGGAGGTGCAGGCGGTGCGCGACAAGTCGGACCCGATCGAGCACGTCAAGAAAATGCTGGAAGAACAGGGCGTCAAGGAAGCCGAGCTCAAGGCGATCGACCAGGCGATCCGCCGCGAGGTGAACGAGGCCGCCGACTTCGCCGAGCAGACCCCCGAGCCCGACGCGGCCGAACTCTACACCGATGTGCTGGTGGACAGCTACTGATGCCGATCGAGATCAAGATGCCTGCGCTGTCCCCGACGATGGAGGAGGGTACGCTCGCCAAATGGCTGGTGAAAGCGGGCGACCGGGTCAAGTCGGGCGACATCCTCGCCGAGATCGAGACTGACAAGGCGACGATGGAGTTCGAGGCGGTCGACGAGGGGACGATCACCTCGATCGCGGTCGCGGAAGGTAGCGACAATGTGAAGGTGGGCACCGTCATCGCGCTGCTCAGCGGCGAGGGCGAGGCAGAGATGGTCGACGCGCGCGGCCCGGAGGCAGCGGCGTCGGTGCCCGCCCATGCGGGCTCGCTGCCCGCGACGGGGCAGGGCGGGGTGCAGACGCCCTCCGACCAGGGCACGGAGATTCAGGCGGAGGCGTCGCTCCAGCAACAGACCGGCACCAGGCAGCTGGTCGAGGCGGTCGAGAAGACGGCGTCGGTCGAGGCCGAGCTCCCCGCCGGGGCCGAGACGGTCAAGCTCACCGTCCGCGAGGCGTTGCGCGACGCGATGGCGGAGGAGATGCGCCGCGACGACCGCGTGTTCGTGATCGGCGAGGAGGTCGCGCAATATCAGGGCGCGTACAAGGTGACGCAGGGCCTGCTCGACGAGTTCGGCGAGCGGCGAGTGATCGACACGCCGATCACCGAATACGGGTTCGCGGGGATCGGCACCGGCGCGGCGATGGGTGGCCTGCGCCCGATCGTCGAGTTCATGACCTTCAACTTCGCGATGCAGGCGATCGACCACATCGTCAACTCGGCCGCCAAGACCAATTATATGTCGGGCGGGCAGATGCGCTGCCCGGTCGTGTTCCGCGGCCCCAACGGCGCGGCGTCGCGCGTCGGCGCGCAGCATTCGCAGAACTACGCGCCCTGGTACGCCAGCGTCCCCGGGCTGATCGTGATCGCGCCCTATGACGCGGCGGACGCCAAGGGTCTGCTCAAGGCGGCGATCCGCACCGACGACCCGGTCGTGTTCCTCGAGAACGAGCTGATGTACGGGCGCAGCTTCGCGGTGCCGGTCGGGGACGAGCACGTCCTGCCGATCGGCAAGGCGCGAGTGGTGCGCGAGGGGCGCGATGTCACCCTGGTCAGCTATTCCATCGGCGTCGGCGTCGCGCTGGAGGCGGCGGACCGCCTCGCGGGCGAGGGCGTCGAGGCGGAGGTGCTCGACCTCCGCACGCTGCGCCCGCTCGACACGGCGGCGGTGCTCACCAGCCTGGCGAAGACCAACCGCATGGTGGTGGTCGAGGAGGGCTGGCCGGTCTGCTCGATCGCCAGCGAGATCATCGCGATCTGCATGGAGGAGGGGTTCGACGACCTCGACGCGCCCGTGCTGCGGGTCACGGACGAGAACGTGCCGCTGCCCTATGCGGCGAACCTCGAGCAGCTGGCGCTGATCACGCCGGACAAGGTGGTGCAGGCGGTGCGGAAGGTCTGCTACCGGAACTGAGGCTCGTTACGCGGAATGCTTGTCGCAGGTGGACGCCGTGGCGGCCGGCGATAGATTGTAAAGCTTCACGAAGCTGCGGTTGTCGCGAACGATGAAGGACGCGATATAGTGGACGGTTTGCGGGTTCATATAAAGCGTGCCGAACAGCGGCTGGTATCGGTAATTTACCTCCACGAACATCACGCCGGTGTCGTTGGGAGCGGCGACGGAGGCGCTGGCCGGTCCCATGTACGTCACCGTCGTTCCCGCATTCGCCTGGGTCCCGTCCGAGCCGGCGGTGGTGGGCGCAACGCCGTAGCTTGAGTCGTAGCCCGTACCGCTCATCGCGCCGAGACACCGCTGCCAATGGATACGCTGAACGCGCGCCGTATCGTAACTCTGCTGGATGTTCTCCA
>CAXSEO010000499.1:0-2670 GCA_964235525.1 uncultured Sphingomonas sp.
TTTCTTGGCGAGAGATCTATGGCTTCTACATAAGCCCGCCGTTTGGACAGTTTGGGCGCTGTTTATGTTGCCAGTTCCGGCGTGGGAACGACAAGACTCGTTTCCACTCAATCCCCCCGCATGGAGTTTATCTTTGGAAATGGTCGTCAACGTAGCGTATGGACTTGCAATTCCTTGGCTGCGTACTCGGGTAATCGCAGCCGTTGCGGCAGTCGCGACGCTTGCGCTGATCGTATCAGATCAGCATTTTCAAACTGGCAACTTCGGAACTGGCGGGATCGAACTAATCTGGGCTCTCTCGCGCGTCACCTGCCCGTTCGCGATTGGCGTGCTGCTCTTCCGCATCTGGAGCACGGGGCGGTTGTCGCCCGCGCGCGTACCCGTGATGTTGCCTTGCTTACTATTTGCCGGGCTCCTCCTGTTGCCCGGAGAGGGCGCGCTCGGCGCTGCCCTAGGGCCGCTGCTGGTCGTGGCGGGGCTGACGGTGGTAGTCACGCTCGGTATCCGCACCCAACCGGGTAACAAGGTCGCGCGCTTGTTTGAGTCGCTCGGGTTATTGTCCTATCCGCTATATGCGCTCCACCTACCGATCCTGAACCTGTGCCGTGGGCTGCTGCCGATGTTGAGCGTTGGTTTAGGAGCGGCGACGATGATCGCCGTGCCGGTCGTGTTCACCGTCGCCTGGCTTTCGATCCGGCTATACGATGAGCTGGTGCGCGCTCGCCTGACGCGCTGGATGGCGCTGCGGCGCGCCCAGGTCGATGCGGCACCCGCGCTGTGACCGAGGGCCGCCACAGCTTCGATACGCTCGACCTGCTCCGCGGCGTTGCGGCGGGATGCGTGCTGCTGTGGCATTTCGCGCCGATCGGGGGCAAGAACTGGTGGTCGGCCTATCTGTCCGTGGACCTATTTTCGTGTTGAGCGGCGTCGTCATTGCACACGCTTATGAGGCGCGACTGGTCGAGGGATGGCGACCGTGGCGCTTCCTCCTCACCCGCGTGATCCGCCTTTGGCCGCTGTACCTGCTAGGATCGGCGATCGGCGCGGGCGCGGTGGCGACCGACCTCCTGCTCAACGGCGGCACGCACCCGTGGCAGTTCAAGCCGGTCGCCGCCGACATGGTCCGCGCTACCCTGCTCTGGCCGCAACTCCGTACGCCCACCGCCCCGGCGTTCCCGCTCGATCGCAATGCCTGGTCGCTATTCGCGGAGTTGGTCGTGAACATCGGCTACGGGTTCGGCGGATACCGACTCGGCAATCGCGCGCTCGGCGGCGTCGCGGTGCTCGGGGCGGCAATCGTCGGTTGGGGAGCGTTCCATTTCGCGAGCTGGGACGCGGCGCTGAACCTCGGCGGCCTAGCCGTCCATCTCGGCGTCGGGCTTGGCAGAGCGCTATATTCCTTCCCGGTCGGCGTGATGATCTATCGGGCTTGGCAGAGCGGCGCGATTCCCCGCATCCGCGCGCACCCTCTCGGGCTGGCACTCGCCTTCGTCATGGTGCTGCTGGTCACGCCGGGTGAAGGAGCCGCCGCTCCGTTCGCGTCGTGTCTGGCAATTTGGCTGGCGATGCCGCTGCTGGTCGTTGCCGCGGTGCAATGCGAGTCGCACGGCCGGACGCGACTGATCGCCCAAATCGGAGGTACGCTGTCCTATCCAGTCTATGTGCTCCAGGACGGCTTTACCTATTCGCTGCCCTTGTCGTCGCTCGTTACGTCGTGTTGCCCTTTGCGGCTTACGGAACGGCAGCGGTGCTCACACTGGCTTTCGCTCCTCTTTCAGACAGGCTCTTCGACCGACCGACTCGACGCAAGCTGTCGCGGTCCGTCGCAATGGGAGCGGGATTGCCTGCGCTCGCGCCGACCTTGTAAAGCGGTTCGTACAGGCGACGCGGCAACGGGACGCCTCGGATCTGGCCCGAAATGAAACTGTTCGCAGGTGCGAAATAAATTAGAAGCAGGGTTGTGTCTCCAGTGTTGTCTGGTAAAGAAAAGTTAAGGACTAAACGGGTTCAAGTGACGTTCGGCCTTTCCTTAACCTATGTAAGGGGACTGATTATGAAGAATCTACTAGCTGCCTTGGCCCTTTCGGCCGCCTCGCTCGCTGCGACACCGGCCGGTGCCGTCACATTCATCATTGGCGCACCCAACACCGGCCCGACCACCGCGGCGACCCTCGCCACCTTCGCGCCGGGCGCGTCGGTGTTCACGTTTGAAGACGGCACTTCGCCGTTCACCGGCGGCACGGTCGTCAGCGGTGCCAGCCCCGGTCAGTACGCGGTCCCGCAGGGTGATACGTCGAGCAAGTTCCTCGCCATCGGGCCGGGGCCGAGCATCAGCAGCCCGGCGACGCTGGCGCTGAAGGGAATCAATCAGATCAGTTTTTACTGGGGCTCGATCGACTCTTTCAACACGATCACGTTCAATGGTCTTGGCCAGACCTTCAACGGTACCACGTTTGACGGGACCGATGCGATTCGCAACGGTCGTGAGGTGACATTCAACCTGACCGCCGCCGAAGCGTCTGCGCTGACGGGCATCACGCTCGCCAGCACCACCAACGCTTTCGAGCTCGATGACCTGATCGTTGGCAACGCGGTGCCTGAGCCGGCCACCTACGGCATCATGTCGCTCGGCTTAGGTTTGATCGGCGCGGCACTTCGCCGTCGTCGCTC
>CAXSEO010000500.1:0-2667 GCA_964235525.1 uncultured Sphingomonas sp.
GTGTGATCGGCTGGGGGTCACGACCGAGCCGGCTCGGTCGCAGCTGGGTGATCGCCTGAGTGAGATTGCGAGCGACTATCTGATCGGCAAATCCATCGCGCCACACTACCGGCCCGCCAAGGAGAAGAAGGCGCTTATTGGAAGGTTGACACAGCCGCTCGACCGCGTCGACCGCCTGTTGCTCGAGATCGCGCCCGAGTACCTCGTCACGGTCGGGGGAGTTGATGAACCCGGAGCCGGGCAAGCCATCCGCGACGTGTGGCTTGGGGGAGTTCCACGATGACGTCATCCGCTTGCGGGACGCGGTGGAGCTTTTCTTGCAGAAGTTCACTCCCGTACCTGGCCCTCCTGCGAGCCTGCCGTTTGAGGAAGCCGTGCGGGCGCTGGTGCCGCTGGCAGAGCAGGCGACCGGCAAACGGGCGCGTTGGGCGTTCAACAAGCACAAGGATCTGTCGCCAACGCTCGAGTCAGTCCAGGCGCAGGCGATCGGCATCCTGCTGCGTGGCGTCGACGGGACCGTCACCGAGACCGCGCTGGTCAACATGCTGGAGAAGGTGAGCAAGCAACCGGAGTAAAGCCTGTCCCAACTGGACCAACTCGTCCGGCTCTCGTCCGGCTCTCGTCCGAGTACGAGTATCTGCGGGATCATCGGCTCCGAACATCGCACCGATGATGGTTTAGCGTTCGGTCCGATCCGCTGTCATTAGGTTGCTCCTTTTTGCGGAGCAGCCCCGTATCGACCCCTTCCTTGCGCAACCATCCGGCGATCGAGATGGTCAGTCCGGCCGCATTGCGCGCGTCTCCGACCCATGCCCGCAAGCAGGGCCCCAAGCAGATCGAGCAGCTCGCGCGCTCGATCGACCGGTTCGGGTTCCTGATCCCGATTGTCGCCGACGACGATGGCGTGATCGCCGCCGGGGTGGGGCGCTGGGAAGCGGCGCGGCTGCGCGGCTTCGATGCGGTGCCCGTGATCCGGGCGCGGTTCCTGAGCGAGGCCGATCGGCGTGCGTTCGCGCTCGCCGACGACAGGCTGGCCGAGCTGTCGGAGTGGGACGAGGAGCTGCTCAAGGGCGAGCTCGAGTTCCTGTTCGAGCAGGATTACGATCTCGACGTGACCGGGTTCGACCTCGGCGATTCGATCTAGGCCTTGCCGGGTCGGACCCGAACGAGGAGCCGGTCGAGCTGCCCGGCCCCGACGCGGTGGCGGTCAGTCGGCCGGGCGATCTGTGGCGGATCGGCCCGCACCGCCTGTATTGCGGTCTGTATTGCGGTGACGCGCGCGAGGCGGCGAGCGGACGGACGCCCGTTCGCGGCGGTCGCCGCTGAGCGCGCCGAAGAGCGCGAACCCGGGAAGGCGAACGATGGCTGACGACCATGACGAGGTCGGCTATGGCAAGCCGCCCGTGGCTCACCGGTTCCCACCGGGGAAGTCGGGCAACCCGCGCGGCCGGCCCAGGGGTGCAAGGGGGTTGAAGGCGGAGCTGCGGGCCGAGCTCGGCGAGTGGGTGACCATCACCCAGGATGGCAAATCGACTCGCATCCGCAAGCGCCGGCTGGTGATCAAGGCGCTCGCGGCCAAGGCGGCCAAGGGCAATGTCGCGGCGGCCGACAAGCTGCTGTCGATGGTGATCCAGGCCGAGGGGATCGAGGACCAGCGCCCCACGCGCAAGACGCTGTCCGACACCGACCAGCTGATCCTCGCTCGCATGCTCGACTTCGGCCCCGACCTCGCGACCGGCACCGACCCGGTCACCGCGCTGGACGCCGCTCACCACAACCCTGACTAGGAGCCGCTACCATGATCGCCCGCTCGCCCGTCGTTCCCGCGCAAATGCAGGATCTCGAAGCTGTCATCGACGAGCTGCTGCGCCGCGACTTCATGTCGTCCTTAACCAAGGCGTTCCCATACATCCGTGGCGGGGCCGACCTGCTGACCAACTGGCACCTGGAGGCGATCGCGCATCAGCTCGACCGGGTGCGCGCCGGCGACTGCCGCCGTTTGCTGGTCACCCTGCCGCCGCGCAACCTGAAGTCGATCACGGTATCGGTGGCTTGGGTTGCCTGGTCGTTGGGGTAGGACCCCGCGCTCAGCTTCGTGTGCGTGAGCTACTCCAACGAGCTGTCGGCCAAGCATGCGCGCGACTGCCGCGCGATCATGCAGTCGGCCTGGTACCGCCGCCTGTTCCCGCGCACGGTGGTCTCAGCCAGCGCTCGAGTTATCTCGACCGCGACGTCGATCCTTGGGGCGCGTAAGCGGCGCTGGTGATCATTTGGCCCAAGCCGTATCAGCGATGGTGGCGCTGGGGGCACGGTGGAACTCTCCCAATCGCGGCGATCACCCAAGACAGCCTGTTCGTGCGAGATTTGCCGGACTGGAAAGATCTCATCCTGAGCTGGCACGAGCTACAGGCGCTCCCGCTCCGTCCACCAATACACCGATGCGCTGATGCAAGGTCGCCCTTTGATGGAAAACAACTGCTGGCGGTGTGCTGAGCCAGCAGGTCAGTGCGCATCGCGACAAGCCCGATTATGTTGCTGGCGCGTTATCGCCTCCAAGACGCCCCACCATCGTAGGTGGTCACTCGATGCCGTCCGACTGAAGGAACCCCGATTGATGCCGGACAAACTTGGTTTCGAAGTGTCGCGCCGCAAGGTGCTGGCGGGCGG
>CAXSEO010000501.1:0-2654 GCA_964235525.1 uncultured Sphingomonas sp.
CGAGGGGAAGCGCCCGACTGCAGGTCAGCGACCGCGCGCGTACCGCGGATCAGCGCGGTGATGTAGTCGATCACCTCGTCGACCAGCCGCACCCCCGCCACCGCCGCGACCGCCTCGGCGATCGCGTCCGCGCCCGCGATGGCGTCGACGCCCCACCCCTCCGGCTCCATCGCCGACGCGCGCGCGCCGTGGGTGGCGACGATGCGGCGCTCTTCAGTGGCTCTGGGATAGTCGACCAGCTGCTTGAACAGGAACCGGTCGAGCTGCGCCTCGGGCAGCGGGTACACGCCCTGTTGCTCGAGCGGGTTCTGCGTCGCGACCACGGTGAAGCGCGGGGAGAGCTCCAGCGTGCGGCCATCGACGGTGACCGTGCGCTCCTGCATCGCCTCGAGCAGCGCGGCCTGCGTCTTGGGCGGCGTACGGTTGATCTCGTCGGCGAGCAGCAGCTCGGTGAAGATCGGCCCGCGCGTGAGCGTGAACTGGCTGGTCTGGAAGTTGAACAGGTTCGCGCCGATGATGTCGCCGGGCATCAGGTCGGGGGTAAACTGGATGCGCCCGAACCGCAGCCCCAGCGCGCGCGCGAAGCTGTGCGCGAGGAGCGTCTTGGCGGTGCCCGGCGGCCCTTCGAGCAGGACATGCCCGCCCGCGAACAGCGCGATCAGCATCAGCTCCACCGTTTCGTCCTGGCCGACCACTGCCTTGGCGACCTGCTGGCGGATGGCATTGCCGAGTGTCTGGACGTCGACGGTCAAGGGAGAGCTCCTGCGATGAATGTGTTCGAGATGCGAACTCCCCCAAACTTCTTCCCCACAAGGGGAAGCGGGGCCGCCGCCCGAAGGTCGGTGGTGGAGGGGGAGGGTTCCCGAGCGGCCGACCTTGAGCGGTCCTCCCCCTGCGTCGCGCCAGTGGCGCGCCACTCCCTTGCAGGGGGTGAGCCGGGGTGGGGCCGACCCAGCCCGACGTTCCCGCCGGGGCAGGAGCGTGGTGCAATGGCCCTCATGCGCGTCCGCCCCCCTGCCACTCATGCAGCGCGCGGGCGGCGGCGAGCAGCTCGCGCGGGTCTTGCGCGTTCGTCGCCGCCGCCGCCAGCTCGGAAAAGCGGCGACGCCCGCCAAGCCGGTCGAGCGCCCCGTCGAGCGCTTCGCCCCGCACCCGCGCGGACACCCCCATCGCGCCCGCCGCGCGCGCGCGCATCACCGCCGCGTAGCGCCCGCCGAGCCGCCCCTGTCGCCCGGCCTTGCGGACCAGCGCGGCGGCGTTGTCGACCAGCGCCGCCTTGCCGAACGCCAGCGCGCGCGGGCGCGGCAGGGCCGTGCCGAACCGGCCAAACGCGTGCCACCCGGCGAGCAGCAGCGCCGCCAGCAGCGACAGCGTCATCGCCAGCCCCGGTGGCTCGAACGCGAGCCGGAGCGGGCTCTTGCCGCGCCCGAGGCCATTCAACGTCACATCAAAATCGATGCCCGTCGGCGCGTCGCGGGTGTTGGTGTCGGGGGTCGCGTTGCCGAGCCAGTCGAGCAGCGCGACCGCCGCCGCCGCGTCGCTTTCGCGCCGCATCCCGCGGTTGGCGAGCAGTTCCGGGTCGGCGAGCACATAGCGCGGCATGTTGTCGATCCGCGCGAGCACCACCCCGCCCGCGCCGTCGGTAATCAGCGGATGCAGCGTGCCGGTCGTCCGCGTCCCGTATTCGGTCTTCTCGACCACCGGGGTGAAACCCTTGATCACCTGCAGCGGCCGCGGCGCGCCGAAGCGGATCGCGCCCAGCTCGGGCGCGCTCACCAGCGGCGCCCCCCCGCTACGGTGCCGCGCGAGGTGCAGCCGGGTGGCGGGCGCGAGCACGCCCTCCGGGTCGTACAGCCCGGTCAGCCCGACCCGGCGGACCCAGCCGCCATGCACCGGGTCGCCCGCCGTCATCCATTTGGGCAGGATGATCAGCGTCGGCTTGTTGACGCGCAGCGCCAGCGGCTTGCTGATGTTCACCGCGCCATCCTCCGGCGTCAGCACGAGCAGATTGTCGGAGCCGAACCGGTCCTCGTCGCGGATGATGCGCGGGTTGCGCCCGGTCGCGTCGAGCAGCCGCACCAGCCCGCTATACCCCACCGCCGCGTCCGACAGCGCGTGCGCCCCCCCGTTGCGGCCCGAGCGCAGACCGGGCGCATAGGCGGACAGCACCAGCGTGCCGAGAAAGCCGACGATGCCGACCGCGAGCAGGATCACCACCGTGCGAAAGCGGAACGCGCCCTCGCCGGGCAGCGCGGCGGCGGCTTCGCTCATGCGGCGGCGGCCCACGCGCGGGGGAGCGCGAAGTCGGCGTACGCCGCACGCGCCTCGCCCCACTCGTCGGCCCCGAGCGCGCGACCGCCGAACAGGCTGCGCTCGACCAGCCGCGCGATGCCGGCGAACAACCCGCGCGGCGCGGGCGGGATCGCGTCGGCGGCGGCGAGATCGCGGCTGGTCAGCGCCGGGCGGGCGAGCGTCGGGCGGCGGCGGGTGATGTCCTCGACCCCGCGCAGCAGGAGGAGGTGAACCGCCTCCGCATAGCGTCCTTGGTCGGCGAGCGCGTCCGCCTCGCGCAGCAGCGCGCGCGCGGGGGCGGCGTCGGGACGCCAGTCCTCCTCGGCCGCCGCGTCGGGCTCGGCGGCGAGCTGGCGCGCGCG
>CAXSEO010000502.1:0-2646 GCA_964235525.1 uncultured Sphingomonas sp.
TACGGACGCAGTTACGCAACGCCTTCTCGACGAAGCAACTATTCGGTAGCACGACCCTTCACCGGATCGGTGAGTTCGGGTCCAACCTCATGTTCAGGTACTTGTCCACGCTGCCCATCAGCTCGGGCATCTCGTGCTCGAAGAAATGGTTAGCCTTCGGGATCGTGTCGTGGTGAATGGTGATGTGCTTTTGCGTTCGGAGCTTGTCGACCAGCTTCTGCGTCGCGCTCGGCGTCACGACCTCGTCGTTCGCGCCCTGGATGATGATGCCGCTCGCGGGGCAGGGCGCCAGAAACGTGAAGTCGAACATGTTGGCGGGCGGCGCGATCGAGATGAAGCCGCGGATTTCCGGGCGGCGCATCAGCAGCTGCATCCCGATCCAGGCGCCGAAGCCGAAGCCCGCGACCCAGGTCGTCTGCGCCTCGACGTGGAAGCTCTGCACCCAGTCGAGCGCGCTGGCCGCGTCCGACAGCTCGCCGACGCCGTTGTCGAACACGCCCTGGCTCTTGCCGACGCCGCGGAAATTGAAGCGCAGGGTGGCGAAGCCGCGCCGCTGGAACGTCTTGTAGAGTTCCTGGACGATGCGGTTGTTCATCGTGCCACCCGATTGCGGGTGCGGGTGAAGGATCATCGCGACGGGCGCGCGCGGGCGCGGGGCGGGGGCGAACCGCCCTTCGAGGCGGCCCTCGGGACCGGGAAAAATGACTTCGGGCATCGGAACCTTATCGTTGGCGCGGGCGGGTGAACCGCCGGGGGTGGCGCGCTATATAGGATCGCAGCGCCGTTTTGGAACTCGCCTTTGCCGCCGCGTCTTTATCTGGATCATGCCGCGACCACGCCCATGACCGCCGCCGCGCGCGACGCGGTGGTCGACGGGATGGCGCGCTGGGCGAACCCGTCGTCCCCGCACGCGGAGGGACGCGCGGCAAGGGCGGCGCTGGAAGCGGCGCGGGCCGCGATCGCCACCACCTATGGCTGGGCGGGCGAGGTGCTGCTGACCAGCGGCGCGAGCGAGTCGCTGGCGATCGCGCTCGGGCGCTCGGTGGCGACGCGCAAGCTGGTGAGTGCGGTGGAGCACGACGCGGTGTTCCGCGCCGCGCCTGACGCGGAAACGCTGCGGGTCGACAATATGGGGCTGGTCACGCCGGCGCTGTTCCGGTGGCTCGACAGTGACGGATTTGGAAACCCGGATAACGCCAGAACCGTCGTTGTGACGCAATGGTGCAACAGCGAGACGGGTGTACGCCAGCCGGTCGCGGCGGTGGCGCAAGCCGTCCACGCCGCCGGGCACCTGCTGCTCGTCGACGCGGCGCAGATACCCGCCGGGGCCGATCCGGACGTGGCCGCGCATGCCGACTTCGTCGCGCTGTCCGCGCACAAGCGCGGCGGCCCGCCGGGCGTCGGCGCGCTGCTTGTCCGCGATCTCGCGACGCTGACGCCGACCGGGGGGCAGGAGCGTGGCTATCGGCCCGGCACGGAGAACCTGCCCGGTGCGCTCGGCTATGCCGCCGCGCTCGCCGAGCCCGAGCCGGTCGAGCGTTGGGCGACGCTGCGCGCGCGGCTCGACGACGCGATCACCCGCTCGGGCGGCGAGGTGGTCGCCGCCGCCGCGCCGCGCCACCCCGCGATCGCGAGCTACCAGATGCCGGGGGTCGCGAGCGCGGCGCAGCTGATCCGCTTCGACCTCGCCGGGATCGCCATCTCGGCGGGCAGCGCGTGCGCGAGCGGGAGTATGAAGTCGAGCCACGTCCTTGCCGCGATGGGCTGGCCCGAGGCGGCCGCGCGCGAGGTGGTGCGGATCAGCTTCGGGCGCGACACGTCGGAGGCGGACGTCGAGCGCGCGATCACGACGTGGCGAGAGGTCGCGCGCGCCGGGCGGCGGCTGGCGGCGTGAGGTATCTCGACTATCAGGCGACGACGCCGCTCGCACCCGAGGCGTTCGACGCGATGCTGCCCTGGCTGCGCGACGGGCACGCCAACCCGCACTCGGCGCACCGCGAAGGCCGACGCGCCAAGGCGGCGGTGGAGGTCGCGCGTGAAGAGATCGCCGCGCTGCTTCCGCCCGGCGGGCGGGTAGCCTTCACCAGCGGCGCGACCGAGGCGCTCAACTGGGCGATCAAGGGCACGCGAGGGTCGATCGTGACGCTCGCCACCGAGCACGCCGCCGTGCTCGACACGGCGGCGGCGGAGGCGCGCGCGGGGCGGCAGGTCACCGTGTTGCCGGTCGGGCGCGACGGGCTCGTCGACCTCGACCGGGCGCGCGAGGCGATCCGGCTCGGTACGGGGCTGGTCGCGGCGATGCTGGTCAACAACGAGATCGGCGTGGTCCAGCCCGTTGCCGCGCTCGCTGACCTCGCGCATGACGCAGGCGCGCTGTTCTTGTGCGACGCGGCGCAGGGCTATGGCCGCGTGCCGATCCCGCCGGCCTGCGATCTGGTCGCGGTGTCCGCGCACAAGGTGTATGGTCCCAAGGGGGTCGGCGTTTTGTGGGTGCGTGACGGCGTCGAGTTCGCGCCGCTGCTCCACGGCGGCGGGCAGGAGGCGCTCGGCCGCTCGGGCACGCTCAGCCCGGCGCTGTGCGCGGGGTTCGGGGTCGCGGCGCGGCTGATGCGCGAGCGGGCGGAGGAGGACGCGGCGCAGATCGAG
>CAXSEO010000503.1:0-2644 GCA_964235525.1 uncultured Sphingomonas sp.
TCTTCCCCTTCTCCCCGTCACCCCGGACTTGTTCCGGGGTCCAACGTAGTGCGGACGTGCCCTAGCGTAAGCACGCGCGGATGGTTGGACCCCGGCACGAGGCCGGGGTGACGAAGAGCAAGTTCTGAAATCTCGCGAGGCTCACAAATGGACGCCGATTATTTCCTGACCATCGCCGACCAGACCATGTGGGTGCTCGCGCTCGCGTCGGCGCCGATCCTGATCCCGGCGCTGTTGTCGGGCCTCATCACCGGCATGATCCAGGCCGCGACCTCGATCAACGAAGCCTCATTGAGCTTCGTCCCCAAGCTGGTGGTGGTGGCGCTGTCGATCCTGTTGTTCGGCGGGCTGATCCTCGGGCTGTTGAGCGACTTCACCGTCGACATCTTCCAGCGCATCCCGGATCTCGTCAAATGACAGGGGCGCAACACTTTCCGTCACCCCGGACTTGTTCCGGGGTCCAACGTTGTGCGCACGTCGCGCTCGGGAAGCACGCGCAGACAGTTGGACCCCGGCACAAGGCCGGGATGACGATTACCTGATGTTGGGTTTTGGATTAAGCATCGAGCCGCAGCTGTGGGCGCTGCTGTTCGTGATGGTGCGCGTGGGGGCGGCGTTCGTCGCCGCGCCGGTGTTCGGGGCGGTGTCGATCCCGCTGGCGGTGCGCGTCTCCCTGTCGGGCGCGATCGGCGTGCTGGTGCTGGCGGTACATCCGGTGACGCCGCCCGCGCAGCTCTTCGGGCTGGCGACGGTCATGTCGGTCGCGTCCGAAGCGCTGGTCGGGTTGGCGCTCGGCTTCGTGCTCCAGATCGCGTTCGCAGCGCCGATGGTGGCGAGCGAGGTGATCGGCACCTCGATGGGGCTGGGCTTCGCCAATTCGGTCGACCCTCAGCACGGCGCGTCGACGCCCGCGCTGGGGCAGTTCTTCTCCGTGCTGCTGACGCTGCTGTTCCTGTCGGTCGACGGGCATCTGATCCTCGTCGACCTACTGGTCCGAAGCTACGATGCGCTGCCGCCCGGCGCGGCGTGGATGACGGCGGGGCAATTAAAGGCGATCGCGCTGTTCGGGGGCTATGCGTTCTTTGCCGGGCTGTTGCTCGCGCTGCCGGTCGGGTTTCTGCTGCTGTGCCTCAACATGGTGGTGGGAATGATCTCGCGCTCCGCGCCCAGCCTCAACCTGTTCGCGGTCGGCCTGCCCGCCAGCCTCGCGGTCGGCGTGGTCGCGCTCGCGATCGCGTTCCCGGCGATGGGCGATTATATGCAGGTGATCGTCCGCGAGGGCCTCGCCGCCACGCAATCGTTGGTGCTGGGGTAGATGGCGGACGAGTTCGGCGACCGGACCGAAGCCGCTACTCCGAAACGGCGTCGCGACGCGGCCGAACAGGGCGACGTCCTCCGCTCGCGCGAGTTCGGCACCGTGCTGGTGATCCTCGCCGGGGTGGCGTGGCTGCTGTTCTTCGGCCCGTCGCTGGTCGCGGGCGTCAAGGCGGTGATGGCGGCGAGCTTCTCGTTCGACCATCGCGACGTCGAGGATTTCGCACCGTGGCGACCGCTACAGCAGGCGGGGTGGCGATTGCTCCCAGGGCTGCTGACGCTGTTCGCGGCGGCGCTGATCGCGGCGGTGCTGAGCCAGGCGGGGCTGGGCTCGCTGACGTGGAACGGCGCGCTGCTCCAGCCCAAGGCGGCGCGGGTCAATCCGGGTTCAGGGCTGAAACGCATCTTCGGCGCGAACGGGTGGGTGGAGCTGGGCAAGGCGCTGCTAAAGGTGGCGCTGCTCGGCTGCATCGGCGGGTGGATGCTGTGGCGCGCGCGCCGCGCGACGCTCGGCCTCGCCTCGGCCGATCTTGGCACGGCGGTGACGCAGCTGGGCGGCACCTTCACCGGCGTGCTGCTGGCGATGGCGATGGGGCTGGTGGCGATCGCGATGCTCGACGTGCCGATTGCGCTCGTGCGCCTGCTCGCCAAGCTCCGGATGACCAAGCAACAGGTGCGCGACGAGCACAAGGAAACCGAGGGCTCGCCCGAGGCCAAGGCGCACCTCAGGCAGAAACAGCGCGAGCTGGCCCGGCGCGGGGTGCGAAAAGCGGTCGCGGAAGCGCAGGTGGTGCTGACCAATCCCACCCATTTCGCGGTCGCGCTCCGCTACGATCGTGGCAAGGACCAGGTGCCGGTCGTCGTCGCGAAAGGCCGCGGGGCGACCGCGCTGGCGATCCGCGATGTCGCGGGCGAGGCGGCGGTGCCCGTGCTCGAATACCCCGCGCTCGCCCGCGCGATCTATTATACCAGCCGCGAGGGGCAGGAGGTGCGTGACGACCTGTACATCGCGATCGCGACCGTGCTCGCCTGGGTGTTCGGAGTCAACGAACGCGCGGGCGGCTCGCCGCCGCCGGTCGAGGTGCCGCCGGGCGCGCGGTTCAACGAGAATGGGGCCAAGGCCTAGGCAGAGCCTAAACATCCTTCGTGCGCGGCCGTTTCCCCTCCTGACCGCGCGGGGATACGCATGACCACCACCAGCTCGACCAACGCCACCACCAGCGCGATCACCACCGCGACGCAACAGCTGTTGTCGTCGCTAAACACCGGGTCGGGGGTCGATACCGGCACGCTCGTGACCAGCTTGGTCAAGGCGGAGTTCGCCGCCAAG
>CAXSEO010000504.1:0-2635 GCA_964235525.1 uncultured Sphingomonas sp.
GGAGCCGAGGACGTTGTTGTTGATCGTGTTGATCTTCTCGTTGAAATAGAAGCCGCCGACGAGGAAGTTGACCGGGCCGTGGAAGTTGGAGGCCAGCCGAGCTTCCTGCGTGAACGTATTGATCCGGCTCAGCGTCGGCTGGTCGCCGATGATCGACGCCGACGTGAAATCGCCGTCCTGGTCGGCGTTCGAGCGCAGCTGGCGATACGCGGTGATCGACGTAAACGTCAGGTCACTGAACTTATAGTCGATCTGGCCCGAGCCGCCATAGTTCTCGATACGGTTATACGGAACGAGGTTGGTGCGCTGGACGTCGGCGAACGGCGCGTTCGGCACCAGCCCCGGCCCGCGGCCCGCCGCGATCGTCAGCGCGTTCACCGCCGGGGTTGTCGGACCCGCGACGACATTGCTGACATAACAGCACCGCTCATTGATGTTGCTGTAATCGCCGATCAGGCGGACCGACAGGTCGGGCGTCGGGGTGAACAGCAGCTGACCACCGAAATTGTACCGGTTGCGGTTGTTGATGTCGGCCCCGGTGACCAGGTCGCGCGCATAACCGTCGCGGCGGTTGACGCCGCCGTTGATGTCGAACGCAAGCACGTCCTTGATGATCGGCCCGGTCACGTCGAGCTTGCCGACCTTCTCGCCGTAATTGCCGTAGGTGAACTCGGCCGAGCCGCCGAACTTGAACTGCGGCTGCTGGGTGATGATGCTGATCACGCCCGCCGACGCGTTCTTGCCGAACAGCGTCGACTGAGGCCCGCGCAGCACTTCGATCCGGGTGATGTTGGTGAAATCGCTGAGCGCCGCGGCAGAGCGCGAGCGGTACACGCCGTCGATGAACACCGCGACTGACGGCTCGATGCCTGGGTTGTTCGCGCCGTTGCCGAACCCACGGATGAAGAAGTTGGTGCTGCCCGTGCTCACGCCCTGTTGAACGCGCAGCGACGGGACCACGCTTTGCAGATCAATGAGGTCGCGGATTTGCGCCTGCTGGATCGTCGCCGCGCTGGTGACCGACACCGCGATCGGCGTGTCTTGCAGCGTTGTTTGCCGCTTGGAAGCAGTGACGACGATGTCTTCGCCCGCGCTGCCCGCCGCCGATGCCGGCGCGAGGGACTCCTGCTGCGATGCGGGGTTGGTGGTGTCCTGCTGAGGGGAGGTCGGGACGGCCGACGGGGTCTGATCGTTTGATCCCGGGCCGTTCGACGAAGGGGTTGAGCCCGGAGCCGGCGAGCGCGAGGAAAAAGGTGTTCCACTCTGGTCGGTCGACGGTACGGTCTGAGCGTGCGCCTGCGACGCTGCGACCAAGGCGAGGGTCGACGCCCCGGCGACGACGCGCACGAGCGCGCCGTGTCCGCGCGAACTTGTAGGCATTCAAGATCTCTCCTTGTCGAGCGTGTTATGCGATTTGCCCGTGTCTCGGGATCGCCGTGCGGCTAGCATTGACCGAGCACGCATGATGGCCATGATCTAGCTGGGGTGGCGCGTTCTCACGAACGAACCCTTCGCGCAAGTGTGGGTCGCGTAACTCGGACGGTTGGGCCGTTTTTCGATGGAACTGCGACGCGAGGGCGGTCAGTTCAAGAGCAATGGTTATGCGTCGATCGTGGCATCTGCCGCAACTGTGGAGTCCATGTGGGACGCCTAGCACGAGAAAGAGGTTGCGATCTAAAATGATGCGCTGCACAACGCCGATGCCCTATGGGCATCCTCTCAGGATAACTCGGGCCGGCGAAGGCCGGCCCTATTTTCCGCGCCCTGTTCGCTTTCGCGCGGGTGCCTTGTGGCCGGTCGCGCCAGTCATAATAGCCGCTCAGCGAGACACCCAGCACCGCACGCGCACCAGCCAGACGCCGGTGTGGGCGGAGCAGCCCAAGGTCCCGGCGATGCGAAGCATCGTTGGAAAGGCTGCGCAGCCCGGTGTTGAGGCGCGCATCCGGGAACATGCCGGGGTCATCGCGAATGGCTATTTCAGCATTGTGGGTGTCGACTACAATAGGATCGTAGCTCCGCCTGGCCTGGGCGAGCGCGCGGGACTTCCGCCGGCATTTGAACTCGCTCGCCGAGCCTTGGGGTCTTTCGATCCCGCGTAGAAGCTCGAACGGCGCGCCCGCCGCGGCCCCGGAAGAGGTGCTTCGTCGCCGGTATTCGGACGTGGTTTTGAGGGCGGCCAGCCCGCGCCGCGTAGAAGCTCGGAGCTAAAACAGGAGAACGAAATGCGGTTCGCACCCATGAAGCAGAACCCACGCGGCATCGCCGCCGCGCTGTTGATGACGGTCCCGGCCGTGGCCTCAGCAGCAACCGACATTGCGATGCATCGCGACCCGGGTTGTGGCTATTGCGAGAACTGGGTGGCCCAGGTCTTTCCCCGTCATGGTCGGGCGTGCGGACGCGAACCAGACAGCGCCATATCGGTGGGTGCCGGGAACGGCAGGTGATCTGCTCCTTCTACCGGGGCGTCGTCCACCGGGCCGCCGTTGCCGGGGCCGCGCCCACGCAGATGGTCGATCTCCGCCTGTCGGCGCGAGAGGTAGAGCACCCGGTTCGGCACGCCGATCCAGGTGCTTGCGGCAATTAGGCGGTTTTACTCAGAAACCGACCCGGTGTGAGACTCGGAGCCGCGATCACG
>CAXSEO010000505.1:0-2623 GCA_964235525.1 uncultured Sphingomonas sp.
AGCAGCTTCATCACGTTGGCGGGCGAGAAGAAGTGCATGCCCACCACGTCCTGCGGACGCTTGGTGACGGACGCGATCTCGTCGATGTCGAGGAAGCTGGTGTTCGAGGCGAGGATCGCGCCCGGCTTGCAGACGCGATCGAGCGTCGTGAAGATCTCCTTTTTCACGTCCATGTTCTCGTACACCGCCTCGATGATCAGGTCGCAGTCGGCGAGGTTCTCCAGCCCGAGCGTCGGCGTCAGCGCGCCCATCGCCGCCTCGACCTGTTCGGGCTTTATCCGGCCCTTGGCGGCGGTCGCTTCATAGTTCTTGCGGACCACGCCGACGCCGCGGTCGAGCGCCTCCTGCTGCATCTCGACGATGGTGACGGGGATACCCGCCGACAGGAAGTTCATCGAGATGCCGCCGCCCATCGTTCCTGCGCCGATCACGCCGACGCGGTTGATCGGGCGCAGCTTGGTGTCGGCGGGCACGTCGTCGATCTTCGCGGCCTGGCGCTCGGCGAAGAACAGGTGGCGTTGCGCGGCGGACTGGACGCCGGTCATCAGCCGCATGAACTGCTGACGTTCGAACTGTATGCCCTCGGCGAAGGGCACCTCCGTCGCCTTCACGACGCAGGCGATGTTCGCCTCGGGCGCGTCGAAGCCGCGGAACTTGCGCGCGTTCGCCTTGCGGAACGCGGCGACCGCCTCCGGGTCAGGCTTGGCCTCACGCTCCGAAGCGCGAGGCAGGGGGCGCTTGCCCGCCACCTCGCGCGCAAAGGCGATCGCGTCCGCCTCCAGCGTATCTTCACCGACGATGCGGTCGATCAGCCCGGCGGCCGCGGCCTTTTTGGCCGGAACCGGGTTGCCGGTCGCGCACATCTCCAGCGCCAGCGCCACGCCTGCGATGCGCGGCAGCCGCTGCGTGCCGCCCGCGCCCGGCAGCAGGCCGAGCTTCACCTCGGGCGTGCCCAGCACCGCCGAGGGCACCGCGACACGGTAGTGCGAGCCGAGCGCCACCTCGCACCCGCCGCCGAGCGCGGTGCCGTGGATCGCGGCGACGACCGGCTTTGCCGCCGCCTCGATCATGTCGACCAGCGTCGGCAGCGCGGGCTCCTGCATCCGCTTGCCAAACTCGGTGATGTCCGCGCCCGCGAAGAACGTCTTGCCGTCGCAGCGGATCACCATCGCGCTGATCGAGGCGTCAGCGACGCCCTCCCTGATCGCCGCCTCCAACCCCTGCCGCACCGCCGCGCCGAGCGCGTTGACGGGCGGGGAGTCGGAGATGATGACGAGTACATCGTCATGGCGTTCGGTGCGGATCGGGGAAGTCATCGGTCAGTTCCTCAGTTCAGGGCCGAATAGATCAGCGTCTTCAGCTCGCGGCGGATCGGGTAGAAGGTCGACGGGCTGAGTTGCGTCATGAACACCATGTGGACGCGCTCGACCGGGTCGATGAAAAAGGCGGTGGAGAACATGCCGCCCCAGTAATACTCGCCGACCGACCCGGGCATCATCGAGCGGGCCGGGTTGATCATCACCGCGAAGCCGAGCCCGAATCCCGTGCCCGCGTTCTGCGTTTCGCTGAACAGCGACTTGGACAGGCGCGAAAGGTCGGTGCCGCCGGGCAGGTGGTTGGCGGTCATCAGCTCCAGCGTCTTGCGCCCGAGCAGCCGGACGCCGTCTAACTCGCCGCCGTTCAGGCACATGCGGCAGAAGCGATGATAGTCGAGCGTCGACGACACCAGCCCGCCGCCGCCGGACAAGAGCGTCGGCCGCCGCGCCCAGGCGCTCGCCGCGCCGCGGTCGTACAGCACCCGCTGGCCGGTCGCGTCGAGCGCGTAGCAATCGGTCAGCCGGTCGAGCTTGTCGGCGGGCACCTGGAAAAACGTATCGTGCATCCCGAGCGGTGCGAAAATGCGGGTTGCGAAGAACGCGTCGAGTTCCTGCCCCGACACCCGCTCCACCACCGCGCCGAGCACGTCGGTCGCGACCGAATAGTTCCACCCCTCGCCCGGCGAGAACTCCAGCGGCAGCTTGCCCACCGCGGCGACGAAGCCTTGCAGGTCGTAGCCGCCATGCCACGCCTCCAGCTTCAGCTCGCGGTGCGCGGCGTCGATGTTGGAGCGGTTCTGGAAGCTGTAGGTCAGGCCGGCGGTGTGGCGGAGCAGGTCCACCATCCGCATCGGCTCGGTCGTCGGGCGGGTCACGAACGGCACGCCCCCGCCGCCGCCCGCATAGACGCCGACCCCCTTCAGTTCGGGCAGGACGTGGTGAACCGGGGTGTCGACCGCGACCAGCCCCTGTTCAACCAGCATCATGAACGCGACGGAGGTGATCGGCTTGGTCATCGACGCGATGCGGAACAGCGCGTCGTCGGCGAGCGCCGCACCGCCCTCGCGCGCGCTGCCCAGTGAGGCGAAATGCGCGATCTCGCCCTCGTGCGCGATCAGCAGCTGCGCGTGCGGCAGCTTGCCGCTCGCGACATACCGCGACTCCAGAAACGCGTCGACGCGCGCGAGCCTGCTCGCGTCAAAGGCGTGGTCGCCGGAGCGGGCGATGAGCATCGGGGCAGCCATACCTGTTGTTCGAAACGCGGGCCTCTATCGGCTTGAGCGGGATGTGAATCAACACTAACCTTG
>CAXSEO010000506.1:0-2618 GCA_964235525.1 uncultured Sphingomonas sp.
GGAGCTGCTCGCGCTGATGGAGGAAGGGTTGCGCCATCGCGGGCTCGGCGCGGTGATCGGCGAGGCGCGACGCGTGTCCACCCCCGCCACCCGCCGGCTTCAGCTGGCGGCGGAGGGCGGGCGCACGATCGCGCTGCTGCTCCGCCGGCATGGGCGCGAGGGGGCCGACCCGCTTGAAGTGCCGTCCGCCGCCGTCACCCGCTGGCGGGTTGGCGACGCCCCCTCCGCGCCGCTGCCGCATGAGGGCATCGGCCGCGCGCGCTGGGCGCTGTCGCTCGTCCGCCAGCGCGGCGGCGAACCATTCACTCTTACCGTGGAGGCTTCGGATGAAACGGGTCGCCTCGCTCTACCTGCCCAACTGGTCGATCGACCGGGTGCGGCGGGCGGAGCGCGCCTTTACGCCGCCGGCTGAACCCGCGCGGGCGAAACTTGACGCGATCGGCGAGGTCGCGGTCGCCGAGCGCGCCGTGCAATGCTCGGTGCCGCGTGACGGCGGCTGGCGACCCGGCGCGCGCTGGGCGCGGTCGGACCCGGCCGAGGGCGGGCTGGCCGACTCGCGCGAGGAGGTGGAGGCCGCGATCGTCTCGCTCCCCGCGCACCGCCGCCCGCCGCAGCGCGAGCTTGGCCGGGTGAGCGAAGCTGCGGAGCATCCATTCAAGGAGGAGGCCAAGGCTCCGGTCCGCGAGCTGTCGCGCCGTACCGAGGCCGCCGAGCACCCGTTCAAAGCCGGCGCGCGGCGCGGCTCTCCGCTCCCGCCCGAGGTCGAGGCGGCGATCGCCGCGCTCCCCGCGCACCAGCGGCCCTCGTTAGGCGAGCTGTCGCGGCACAGCGAGGTGCTCGACCATCCGTTCAAGCCGATGCCCCCCGACGAGGCGGGCGCGGCACCCCCGGCATGGACGCAGGCCCCGCTCCAGTTTCCCGGCGAGGATGCTCCGGCCAAAGCCGCGCGCGGGGTCGGCCGCAAAGCCCGGGTTGAGCGCTATCGCAACGAGGCTCCCTCCGCCCCGTCGCTGGCCGAACTCGCCAGCCTGCCGTCAGTGCAATATCCCGGCGAAGACGTGGTGGCGCGCCGCGCTCAACGCTCACCCAAGCGCAGCGCACGCGACGGGCATGGCGGCGAGGCGGGATACATCGCGCCGCCCAGCTTGGCGCAGCTCGCGGCGATGCCCTCCGTCCAGTTCCCCGGCGAAGGCCCGCACCCCGACAACCATGGCAAAAGCAAATCAACCGCGCCAACCTATGGCGAGGGCCGCTTCTTCCAGACCGGCCGCACGCTGGGCGATGTGGTCGCGCGCGTCTGCCCGGAGGACGTTGCCGACACACCGCGCCGCGTGCCCGGGGGAACGCCGCTCGTCACCGTCCACAAGCTCGGCCCGCGCGTCGAGATCGCCGCTGCCTGCGCGCACGCACGCGCGCTGGGGCTGAAGCCGGGCATGGCGCTGACCCAGGCGCGGGTGCAGGTGCCGGGACTCGACGTGCGCGACGCGGACCCGGCGGGCGACCGCGCGGACCTCGAAGCGCTGGCGCACTTGCTCGCGCGCCGCTGGACGCCGGTGGTGGCGATCTCGGACGCGGACGGGCTGTTCCTCGACCTCACCGGCGTGTCGCACCTGCATGGCGGCGAGGCGCGGATGATCCGGCGGCTTCACCGCCTGCTCGCCCGCCACGGTGTCGCCGCGCGCGTCGCGGTCGCGGACAGCGCGGGCGCGGCCTGGGCGCTGGCGCGGTTTGGCACGCGGGAGGTGGAGGTCGCCCCGCCCGGCACCCACGCCGCGCTGCTCGCCCCCCTGCCCGTCCACGCGCTCCGCCTCGACCTGCCCAGCCTCGAGCTGCTCGCCCGGCTCGGCGTCGACACGGTGGGGCAGCTACAGGCGCTGCCGCGCGCGCCGCTGGTCCGCCGGTTCGGCCCCGCGATCACCGCCCGGCTCGACCAGGCGCTCGCGCGCGCACCCGAGCCGCTCGACCCGGTCACGCCCCCGGTCGCGATCGCGATCACCCAGCGTTTCGCCGAGCCGATCGCCACCGCCGAGGCGATCGAACACTGGCTGGCGGCGCTGATGTCCCGGCTCGCCCGCGCGCTGGCCGAGGCGGGACAGGGCGCGGGCGCGGTCGAGCTGGTCGCGGCGCGGGTCGATGGCGTGCCCCAGCGCTTGCGGCTCGGCTTCGCGCGCCCGACCCGCGACGCCGCCCATATGCTGCGCCTTGCTGTCCGCCGGATCGAGGAGATCGAACCCGGTTATGGCATCGACGCGCTGACGCTCCACGTCCGCCGCGCGGACCCGCTCGGGCCGGAGTCGCTCGCGCCCGAACTGGCCGAGGCGGCCGCGCCCGACCTCGCCCCGCTGGTCGACACGCTCGCCAACCGCATCGGCCTGGAGCGGCTGTGGCGCGTGGTCCCGGTCGAAAGCGACGTGCCCGAACGCTCGGTCGCCGTCGCGCCGCCGCTCGACCCGCCGCCGGACGCCGCGCACGCGCTCAGCGCCGACGACGTGCGGCAGCTCGACCGCACCGCCCCCGATCACCCCTGGCACCCGCGCTGGCCCCGGCCCGCGCGGCTGCTCCACCGCCCCGAACAGGTCGACCATGTCCTTGCCGAACTCCCCGATCAGCCGCCGCGC
>CAXSEO010000507.1:0-2606 GCA_964235525.1 uncultured Sphingomonas sp.
ACAGCTCGTCCATGCCCAGGATGGCGATGATGTCCTGCAGGCTTTTGTAGGTCTGCAGGATGCGCTGCACGTCGCGTGCCACCTGGTAGTGGTCCTCGCCGACGATCCGCGGGTCGAGCGAGCGCGACGTGGAGTCCAGCGGATCGACCGCCGGGTAGATGCCCAGCTCCGCGATCTGCCGGTTCAGCACGGTCGTCGCGTCCAAATGTGCGAACGACGTCGCCGGCGCCGGATCGGTCAGGTCGTCGGCCGGCACGTAGATCGCCTGCACCGAGGTGATCGACCCCTTCTTGGTCGAGGTGATCCGCTCCTGCAACGCGCCCATGTCGGTGGCCAGCGTCGGCTGATACCCCACCGCCGACGGGATGCGCCCCAGCAGCGCCGAAACCTCCGCGCCCGCCTGCGTGAAGCGGAAGATGTTGTCGACGAAGAACAGCACGTCCTGTCCCTCCTCGTCGCGGAAGTACTCGGCCAGCGTCAGCCCCGACAGTGCGACGCGCGCCCGCGCGCCCGGCGGCTCGTTCATCTGCCCGTACACCAGCGCCACCTTCGACCCGTCGGTGTTGCCCTCGCCGAGCTTGATGACGCCCGCGTCCATCATCTCATGGTACAGGTCGTTGCCCTCGCGCGTCCGCTCGCCCACGCCCGCGAACACCGACACGCCGCCCGCCCCCAGCGCCACGTTGTTGATCAGCTCCTGGATCAGCACCGTCTTGCCCACGCCCGCGCCGCCGAACAGCCCGACCTTGCCGCCCTTCAGGTACGGCGCCAGCAGATCGACCACCTTGATCCCGGTGACCAGGATCTCCGAACTCGTCGCCTGCTCCTCGAAGGTCGGCGCCGAGCGGTGGATCGGCATCCGCTGCGACGAAGGCACCGGCCCGCGGTCGTCGATCGGCTCGCCGATCACGTTCATGATCCGCCCGAGCACGCCCGGCCCCACCGGCATCGAGATCGGCGCACCGGTATCCTTGACCTCCTGGCCGCGCGCCATGCCGTCCGTCGTATCCATCGCGATGCAGCGCACGGTGCGCTCGCCCAGCTCCTGCGCCACCTCCAGCACCAGCGTGCGCTCGCCCATCTTCGTGACCAGCGCGTTCTGGATGAACGGCAGCTCGCCCTCGAACTGCACGTCCACCACCGCGCCGGTGATCTGGCTCACGCGGCCTACGTTGTTGCGCGCCCCGGTATCGGACATGGCTTCATCCCCTCAACTGCGCCGCAGCGCACCCAACCAAGAAAGGCCAGGGCTCTGCCCTGGACCCGCAAAGGGTCCGAGGACCCTTTGATCCCCTTCACGAAGGAAGGGCAGCAATCCAGTCTAGACAGCCTCGGCCCCGGAGATGATCTCGATCAGCTCCTTGGTAATGTTGGCCTGGCGTGTCCGGTTGTAGTTCAGCGTGAGGCGGTTGATCATGTCGCCCGCGTTGCGCGTCGCATTGTCCATCGAGCTCATCCGCGCGCCATGCTCGCCCGCCCCGCTCTCCAGCAGCGCGCGGTAGATCTGCACCGACAGGTTCTGCGGCAGCAGCCGCCCCAGAATCGACTCCTCGTCCGGCTCGTACTCGTAGGTCGCCTGCGGCCCCCGCGCTGCCTCGTCCGCCGGTCGCTCCGGCAGCGGCAGCGGGATAAGCTGCATCTCGGTCGGCACCTGCGAGATCACCGACACGAACCGGTTGTACACCACCGTGCACACGTCGAACTCGCCCGCCGACAGCATCGCCGCGATCCGCTCGCCCAGCTCGCGCGCCTGCGCGAACTCGACCCGCTTGATCCCCGCGTAGCTGACCTCGTGCACGATGTTGCCCGCGAACTCGCGGCGCAGGTAGTCGCGCCCCTTGCGCCCCACCGTCATCAGCCTGACGGTCTTGCCCTCCGCCTCCAGCCGACGCGCCATCACCCGCGTCATTCGCCCGACCTGCGAGTTGAACGCCCCCGCCAGCCCGCGATCCGCCGTGATCGCCACCAGCAGGTGCACCTGGTCCCGCCCGGTCCCCGCCAGCATCCTCGGCGCCCCTGGCGAGCCCGCCACGCTGTTCGCCAGCGAGCCCAGCATCCGCTCCATCGCCAGGGCGTACGGCCGCGCCGCCTCCGCCTGGCTCTGCGCGCGGCGCAGCTTCGACGCCGCCACCATCTTCATCGCCGACGTGATCTTGCGCGTCGACTTCACGCTGTTGATCCGCCCGCGCAGGTCCTTCAGGCTCGGCATCGCTCCCTACCTCAGGCGACGAAGCGCGTGACGAGCCCGTCCAGGAACGACCCGAGCTTGGCCTCGACGTCCTTCTTGATCTCGCGGTCGTCGCGGATCGAAGCCAGGATGCCCGTGTCGCCGGAGCGCAGCTCGCCCAGCATCTGCTGCTCGAATTTTCCAATTTGCGGCAGCTCGATCTTGTCCAGATACCCGCGCGTGCCGGCGAAGATCACCACCACCTGCTCCTCGACCGGAACCGGCTTGAACTGCGGCTGCTTCAGGATCTCTGTCAGCCGCGCCCCGCGCGACAGCAACTGCTGCGTCGACGCATCCAGGTCGGACGAGAACTGCGCGAACGCCGCCATCTCGCGATACTGCGCCAGGTCCAGCTTGATCTTGCCCGCGACCTGCTTCA
>CAXSEO010000508.1:0-2597 GCA_964235525.1 uncultured Sphingomonas sp.
GAGGAACAGCACGGTCAACACCGGGATCGACCAGACGATCAACTCGATACGCCCCGAATAGACGAAGTCGGGCTGGCGTCGGGCACGGGTATTCCCCTCACGGAACCACCAGGCGCAGCCGAGCGCGAGGATGATCGTTGGCACCACGATCGCGAGCATGATGGTGAGCGCGTTGAGCAGGATGGTGCGGTTGGCCGCCGCGATCGGCCCGGCGGGCGCGAGCACGCCTTCGCGCGCGCACCCGCTCACCACCAATGCGGCGAGCGCGACGCTAGACCAGCGCAGGACGCGCGATCCCGCGCCTGCCTGATCGTGTCGAATCGGTTGCCGCATCGAGAACCGCTCCTTCGCGCTTGTCGCGTCGGCAGCGCATCTATGCGGTCGTGCCTCGCCACGCCAGCGTGGGGCGGCGAAATGCGACGGAAAAGCACGGCGGGTTGCACCCGGTTGCCGCCCCGACTGCGCCGTATTGATGCAAGTCACGATCACCGCCTGATTTTGTCCAAGCCGGTGCAAAAGCATCTTGTCCGGCAATCATCCCGCAACCAGTGGCGTCGTCGCCGGGTTATGCACTGCGACTATCATCGCGGAGCGCAGCAATGACCACGACGACACAGGATAATACGGGCCGCACGATCGCGATAGGCGCGGCGGCGGGGATCGCCGCCGGGCTGGTCGCCAATCTGCTGCGGAAGACGGCGGTGCAGGCTCCCAGCGTCGTCGCGGGCCCGTGGGATCAAGCACTCGCCGCCGAGCACAAGGCAGTGCTGGCGCTGATCGACAAGGCGGCGGACACCAAGGACACGCAATCCGGGTTACGCTCGTTCCTGCTGATGCAGATCAAGCACGCGCTCGGCAAGCACTCGTTCGCCGAGGAGAACAGCGTGTACGCCAAGATGCGCGACCTTGGCATGCCGGAAGGGGCGGACCACCTCAACCACGAGCACGGCTATATCAAGCAGGCGTTGTTCGACCTGACCGAGATGGACCGCAGCGATGCAGGCTGGGCACCGCGGATGCGCGAGCTGCGCGCGCTGGTCGCCGAACATGCGGGCGAGGAGGAGAACGACCTCTTTCCCAAGCTCAAGGCAAAGCTGACCGACGCGGAAAACAAGCACCTGACGGTGGCGATGAACAAGGAAGCGTTCAAGCTGGCGTGAGGAGCCGGACGCGTCGGGTGGGCACCATTGCCCCGCCGTCGCGTTCGCCCGTTCCATGAAGCTTTTCCACGTCAGCGACATTCACTTTGGCGCGGAGGACCCGGTGGCGCTCACCTGGTTCGCCGCGTGCGTCGCGACCGAACGGCCCGACGCGGTGGTGATGACCGGTGACCTCACCATGCGTGCGCGCCCGCGCGAGTTCGAGGCGGGCGGGCAGTGGTTGCGGGCGCTCGGCGTGCCGGTCACGGTGGAGATCGGCAACCACGACATCCCCTATTACGGCGATCCAATCGGGCGGCTGCTGCGCCCCTACCGGCGATATGCCGCCGCCGAACGGCTGATCGAGCAGCCGCTCGCATTGCCCGGCGTGCGGGTGGTGCCGCTCAAGACGGTGTCGCGGCTGCAATGGCGCGTTGACCAGTCGAAGGGGCAGGTCAGCCGCCGCTCGCTCGCCGAGGCGCTGGGCTTGATCGCGGCTGCCGCGCCGGGCGATCTGATCTTCGTCGCCGCGCATCACCCGTTGATCGACCCGCGTCCGCGCGGGCGCGAGCGGACGCATGGCGGGCGCGCGGCGCTGGCCGCACTGACGGCGGCGGGCGCGCACGCGGTGCTCACCGGGCACGTTCACGACCCGTTCGACCTGCCGTACGAGCAGGACGGCCGCACCGTCCGCCTGATCGGCGCGGGCACGCTCTCCAAACGCACGCGCGGGAGCCCGCCGTCGTTCAACGAGATCCGGGTGGGAGGCGGCGGGTTCGAGACGGTGCTGCGGACGCTGCCGGGGTAGCGGGACGAGGTCGCGGGCTTGAGCCGAAACGGGCCAAGGATCGTGCTTGCGGAAGGTAGCGAGCGGAGGCAAGCTGTGCCTCACTGGTCGGAAGTGGGGCGAAGCAGTGGCGGCACAACTAAGCAGCGAATGGGGACCCTACCTCAGCGGCCTCGACGCGCGGAATCGATTGAGCGCCTATGTTGATCGGGCCTGCGGTCCAGGTGTCGGCGTGGCCTGGGCGGCGAACGGCGCGCTCTACCCGATGCGCGCCCCCAGCCGGGTCAACGGCTTTGGTGACGTGGCGATCTTCCACTGGAGTCCGCCACCGCCTAGACGTCGGCCGCCGCCGATGGACTTCATGAGCCGCGCCCACCGCTTCATCGATCGCTGCATGGAGCAGGAAGCGCAAGCGCAGATGGCCGAGGCGCAAGGCTATACGATGGTGGGGCAAGCGATCGGCCGCGGCGTTCATCGTATGTTGACCTCGCATCAGGACGACGCCGCCGGAGTGGTGTTGGACGTAATCTGCATTGCCGCATCAATCGCGTTGATCCCGACAGGGGTAGGCTTCTTGGCGATAGCGGCCATGGCGGGCGGCGCGGTCTTGCTTGGTTGCGATGGTGCCGCATATGCGATGGAGGTCGCCGGAGACGACCAGCGGGCAGAAA
>CAXSEO010000509.1:0-2597 GCA_964235525.1 uncultured Sphingomonas sp.
GGGCGGTGACGATGATGTCCTGGATGCCAGTTGTCTGCTCCGCGCCCTGCGTCTGCGTCGACGGTGCTTCCTGACCAGGGCCGTTGGTCGGCGCGGTGTTCTGCGACGAGGTCGTCCCGCCGGTCTGCGCCAGCGCGGGCGACGCCACGATCAGCGTCAAGGCGGACGCGGCAAGCAGCTTCATCTTCATCATCGTCTGGCGATCCTCTCGGGCGCTGCACGGTCGTGGTGCCGGTTTGCGCGGTTTGGTAAGTCCGGTATGCTGCTACGACGCCCCCGCCGCTTGCGTCAATGCCGCCAGCCCGGCCTGAACGCCGGGGCGGGTATGGCGAATCGCGAGAATCGAGTTTTCACTAGAAGTGTGGCAAACCGGCAACAAAGAGGCGCATGTGGCAGACGGAACGGTCGGCGATCCGGTGGATGAAGACGGCAAGGTAGTGGTCCCCGACGCGGTGGCGGAGGCGATCCGCACGCTGATCCGCTGGGCGGGGGACGATCCCGCTCGCGAAGGACTGCTCGATACGCCGCGTCGCGTCGCGCGCGCGTGGAAGGAGTATTGTGCGGGCTATGCCGATGACCCGGCACGGCACCTGTCGCGGGTGTTCGAGGAGGTTGGTGGCTATAACGAGATCGTGCTGCTCAAGCACATCCCGTTCCAGTCGCATTGCGAGCATCACATGGCACCGATCATCGGCACCGCCTCGATCGCCTATCTGCCGCGCAACCATGTGGTCGGGATCTCCAAGCTCGCGCGCGTGCTCCACGCCTATGCGCGGCGGCTGCAGGTGCAGGAGCGGCTGACCGCGGAAGTCGCCGATTGCATCTGGCAGGGTCTGAACCCGCTCGGGGTGGCGGTGGTGATCGAGGCGACGCACGCCTGCATGACTGCGCGCGGGGTGCGGACGCCGGGCGTCTCCATGACCACCAGCCGGATGATGGGCGTATTCCTCGACGACGACCGCAGCCGCAAGGAAGTGCTGGCGCTGATGGGGCGGGGCTGAACGATGCCGCCGCTGGCGCTGGTCACCGGTGGGTGTCGCCGGCTGGGCGCGGCGATCGCGGCGCGGCTGGCAGGAGCGGGCTATGCGCTGGCGCTTCACGGCCACCACGACGCGGAGCCGGAAGCCGCGCTGGCCGCGACAATTGGCGGCGTCGAGTGGCGGGGGTTCGTCGCCGACTTCATCGACGCGGGTTCGGCGGCGACGTTGTTCGAGGCGGTTTGCGAGGCGTTCGGGCGCGTGCCCGATCTGCTGGTCAACAGCGCATCGCTGTTCGGGCAGGACCGGCTGTTGACGGTGACCGCGGCGGACCTCGCGGCACATCATGCCGTCAACTGCGCCGCGCCGACGCTGCTCACCCGCGCGTTCGCGGCCGCTGGCGGGGAAGGGCGGGCGATCGTCAACATCCTCGACCAGCGCATCTGCCACCCGCATGGCGACCAGCTCGCCTATACGTTGTCCAAGCTGGCGTTCGCGGGGCTGACGGGGATCAGCGCGCGCGAGCTCGCGCCCTGCATCCGCGTCAACGCGGTCGCGCCGGGGCTGACGATGGCGACCGAGGATTATGATGAGGCGCAGGTTGCGCGGCTCGCGGCGGCGATGCCACTAGGGCGGCTGCCCACCCCGGCGAACATCGCGGAGGCGGTGCTGTTCCTCGCCACGACGCCCGGCGTGACCGGGCAGACGCTGTTCGTCGACGGGGGCGCGCATCACGTCGCTTACCCGCGCGACTTCATGCACCTGTGAGCCGGGCAACGGGGCGGGGGTGACGCGCGCCGGGCCGCCCGCTATCCGCTCGCCCATGAAACACGCGCTTCCCGTCACCCGCGATCAGGACTTCGCCGCCTGGTATCAGGCCGTCATCGCCGAGGCGGACCTCGCCGAGGAGTCGGGCGTGCGCGGGTGCATGGTGATCCGCCCGTGGGGCTATGGCATCTGGGAGCGGATGCAGCGATTGCTCGACGACCAGATCAAGGCGGCGGGGCATGAGAACTGTTACTTTCCACTCTTCATCCCGCTCTCCTACTTCGAGAAGGAGGCGGAGCATGTCGAGGGCTTTGCCAAGGAGATGGCGGTGGTCACGCACCACCGACTGATCGCGGATGGGAAGGGCGGATTGATGCCTGACCCCGCTGCCAAGCTGGAGGAGCCGCTGATCGTCCGCCCGACCAGCGAGACGGTGATCGGAGCCGCGTTCGCGCGCTGGGTGCAGTCGTGGCGCGACCTGCCGGTGCTGATCAACCAGTGGGCCAACGTCGTCCGGTGGGAGATGCGGACGCGGATGTTCCTGCGCACCAGCGAGTTCCTCTGGCAGGAGGGCCATACCGCGCACGCCACCGCCGCCGAGGCGCGCGAGGAGACGCTGCGGATGCTGGAGGTGTATCGCGCCTTTGCCGAGGATTGCTGCGCGATGCCGGTGGTGGCTGGCGAGAAGCCGGAGAACGAACGCTTTCCGGGCGCGGTCGAGACCTGGTCGATCGAGGCGATGATGGGCGACGGCAAGGCGCTGCAGGCGGGGACGTCGCACTTCCTCGGCACGAACTTCTCGGCGGCGCAGGGCATCCGCTTCCAGAGCGCGGAGGGTCAGCTCGAACTCGC
>CAXSEO010000510.1:0-2588 GCA_964235525.1 uncultured Sphingomonas sp.
GATGATCAGCCCGTCGGCGGGGATGCCGAGCTGCTCCAGAATATCGGCGCGGGTATGCGCGTCGGCGGTGGCCGTCAGGGCGAGCCGCGGCACCTCCCCAAACGCGTCGAGCAACGGGCGGAGCAGCCGGTAATCGGGGCGGAAGTCGTGCCCCCACTCGCTGACGCAATGCGCCTCGTCGATCGCGAACAGGCTGAGCCTCGTCGCCCCGAGCAGGTCGCGGAAACCCGGTTGAGATGCGCGCTCGGGAGCGATGTAGAGCAGGTCGAGCGCCCCCGCCTTGAACCGCGCGATCGACTCCGCGCGGTTCGCGTCCGCCGAGGTCAGCGTTGCGGCGCGCAGCCCCACCGCCTCCGCCGCGCGCAGCTGGTCGTGCATCAGCGCGATCAGCGGCGACACGACGACGCAGGTGCCCTCCAGCATCGCGGCGGGAAGCTGGAAGCAGAGCGACTTGCCCGCCCCCGTCGGCATCACCGCCAGCGTCCGCTCACCCGCCAGCACGCGCGCGACCACCTCCGCCTGGACGCCGCGGAAGGCGGGGAAGCCGAACACCTGTTTGAGCATGGGAAGCGGGTCGAGCACCGCCCAACCTTATGCGACGCGCGCATCCCGGTGAAGCCCCGTGCGTTGGGGCGATATGAGCGACGTTCACGACAACGCGGCCGAACACCGCTACGAACTTTCCGTCGATGGCGAGACCGCCATTGCCGCCTATACCGACGAGGGCCGCGTGCGGGTGTTTACACACACGCTGGTCCCACCCGAACTCGAAGGGCACGGCGTCGGCACACGCTTAGTGGCGGGCGCGCTCGCCGATGTGCGGGCGCGCGGGCTAAAGCTGGTGCCGCAGTGTCCGTTCGTGGCGGCGTATGTGGAGCAACACCCGGAGACGCGGGATTTGCTGGCGGGCTGAGCTGATCCGTCCTCACCTTTTTCTCCGTCACCCCGGCCTTGTGCCGGGGCCTAACTCGCTCCGCGTGTTTCTCGTCGAAGAGCAGGTACGGTATTCCGCCCGAGCTGGCTGCTACCGGTCCGAGAACTCGCAAGACGTAAGCACGCGGGCGTGGTTGGGCCCCGGCACAAGGCCGGGGTGACGGTAGGATTGAGCCGGGCCTAAGCCGCCACTTCCTCCAGCGCCGGGTAGTCCACATACCCCTCCGGCCCTTGGCTGTACCATGTCTGCGGATTGCCCTGGTTGAGCGGGGCGTGGCGGCGGAAGCGTTCGGGGAGGTCGGGATTGGCGAGGAACGGCCGCCCGAACGCGATCGCGTCCGCGACCCCACTGTCGAGCGCGGCCTGCCCGTTCGCGTCCGCATAGTCGCTGTTGAGCACCAGCGGCCCGGCGAACGCTTCGCGGATCAGCGGGCTGAGCCGGGGCACGTCGGTGCGCCCGAAGCTGCCGTCCGGCCCCGGCTCACGGAGTTCGAGGAACGCGATGCCGATCTCGGACAGCGCGCGCACGGCGGGGATGAACACCGCCTCGGGGTTGCTGTCGTCGACGCCCTGCGAGTCGCCGTTGGGCGACAGCCGCACCGCCGTCCGGTCCGCGCCCGCGACCCCCGCGACCGCTTCGGTCACCTCGCGCAACAAGCGGATGCGGTTCTCCGGCGCGCCGCCATAGGCATCGGTGCGGTGGTTGGCGTTGTCGCGGAGAAACTGGTCGATCAAATAGCCGTTCGCCGCGTGGACCTGCACCCCGTCGAACCCGGCCGCGATCGCGTTGCGCGTCGCCCGCCGATAATCCTCGATCACGCGCGGGATCTCGCCCGTGTGGAGCGGGCGCGCCACCTCGAACTCCTGCTTGCCAGCATAGGTATGCGCCTGCCCCTCGGTGCGCGTCGCCGACGAGGAGACCGGCTGCACGCCCGTCACCGACGAATGCACCTGCCGCCCCATGTGCCACAGCTGCGCGACGATCCGCCCGCCCGCCGAATGGACCGCCTGAACCACCGGCATCCACGCCTCAGTCTGCTCGTCCGACCACAGGCCGGGCGCGTAGGGCCAGCCTAGCCCCTCGCGACTGATCCCGGTCGCCTCGGTGATGATCACCCCGGCGCTCGCGCGCTGCGTGTAGTAATCCGCCATGATCGCTGTCGGCACGAACGAACGGGTGGCGCGCCCTCGGGTCAGCGGGGCCATGAAGATGCGGTTGGGCGCATGGATCGCGCCGAGCTGGATGGGGTCGAACAGGCTGGGCATTGACGGGTCCTTTTTCGTGGCACGCGCCAGATAGGGCGTTAGGTGGCGCGGTGCACCCGGACGCTTCCACAAGAAAAGCTGTCGCGCCCGCAAGCGGCGCGTCACCGGCCGCGTTCGCCGCGCTGATCGGCGCGAACGTCGCGCTCGCGTTCGGGCCATGGCTGGTGCGGCTGGCGGACACCGGGCCGGTCGCGGCCGGGTTCTGGCGGATCGCGCTGGCCGCGCCGGTGCTGGTCGCGCTGGCGCTGGGAAGCGGCGCGCGTCCGCGTCCGCTCGGGGTCTGGCTGTGGGCGGCGCTCGGGATCGGCGGGATATGTTTCGCGGCCGATCTCGGCAGCTGGCATCTCGGCATCCTGCGGACGACGCTCGCCAACGCCACCCTGTTCGGC
>CAXSEO010000511.1:0-2578 GCA_964235525.1 uncultured Sphingomonas sp.
GAGTTGGAAGCGCAGGCGGACGGGACGCCGATTGATTCCGCCAGCCTCGCTCCGCTGCTCCGTACCTTGATGGACGAGGTGGCGGTGCGACCACCGCAGGGCGGGCACCCGCGGTTGGCCATCTATGGTCTGATCGAGGCGCGGTTGCAGACGGCCGACCTGTTCGTGCTGGGTGGGCTTAACGAGGGTGCATGGCCGGGCAGCCCCGCGCCCGACCCGTGGCTCGCGCCGCGGGTGCGGACGGAGCTTGGCCTGCCGGGACTCGACGCGCGGATCGGGGTGGCGGCGCACGATTTCGGGCAGGGGCTGGGCGCGCCGGAGGTGCTACTGACGCGTAGCGAGCGCGACGCGAAGGGGCCGGCGCTGCCGTCGCGCTTCTGGCTGCGGCTGGAAGCGCTGGCAGGCAGGGGGCTGGCGCGCGCGGAAGCGCTGACCGGGTGGGCGGAGGCGCTCGACGATCCGGGCGAGTTCGCGCCCGCCGAGCGGCCCGCGCCGCTGCCCAAGGCCGAACTTCGCCCCAAGCTGATCAACGTGACCGAGGTCGACCGGCTCAAGGCGGACCCGTTCGCGTTCTACGCGCAACGTATCCTCCGGCTGCGCCCGCTCGAGGCGGTCGACGCGGACCCGAGCGCGGCGTGGCGCGGCACCGCGATCCACGAGGTCCTCGAACAATGGGCGCGGCACGACGCCTGCGCGCCGGATGCGCTGCGCGCGCGCGCCGAGCGGATGATGGCTGACGAGCGCACCCATCCGCTGATGCGAGCCTTGTGGTGGCCGCGGCTGGAAGAGGCGATCGACTGGATCGCGGCGAAGATCAGCGAGAATCGCGAGGATGGCCGCGAGGTGCTGCGCGCCGAAGGAAGCGGGCGGGTCGAGCTGGCAGGGGTGACGCTGCAGGGTCGCTACGACCGCGTCGACCGCGCGGCGGATGGATCGCTGGCGCTGGTCGATTATAAGAGTGGCAAGCCGCCTTCGACCGCCGCCGTGCGCGACGGGTATAGTCTCCAGCTCGGGCTATTGGGCATCATCGCCGAGGCGGGCGGGTTCGAGGGCGTGGCGGGCGTCGCGGGCGCATTCGAATACTGGTCGCTCGGCAAGAAGAACGGGAGGATCGGCTATGACGAGTCGCCGTGTGACCCAGAGGGCGCGCGCGGGAAAATCGTCACCGCTGACTTCACGACGGTGGCGGCGCGCAACTTCACCTGGGTGGCGGGTCAGTGGCTTACGGGCACCGAGCCGTTCACCGCCAAGCTCCACCCGGAGTACGCGCCCTACGCGGATTACGACCAGCTGATGCGCCGAGACGAATGGTACGGACGGGAGGGAGCCAAGTGAGCGCGTCCTCACGCCCCGCGATGCTCCCGATCCTGAAGGACCAGCAGGCCGAGGCCAGCACGCCCGACCGGCATGTCTGGCTGTCGGCCTCGGCGGGAACCGGAAAGACGCAGGTGCTCGCGGCGCGGGTGTACCGGCTGTTGCTGCGCGGGGTCGACCCGGGCGCGATCCTGGCGCTCACCTTCACCAAGGCGGGCGCGGCGGAGATGGCGGCGCGGATCAACGGGCGGCTCGCCGCCTGGGTGCGAATGCCCGACGAGGCGCTCCGCAAGGACTTGTTCGCGCTGGGGGAGTCGCACGACGACGCCCGCGTGGAGCGGGCGCGCACCCTGTTCGCGCGGGTGCTCGACGCACCAGGCGGCGGCGTTCGTATCCAGACCATCCACGGCTTCTGCCAAGGCCTGCTCGCCGCTTTCCCGATGGAGGCGGAACTAACGCCCGGCTTTCGCCCGCTGGAGGCGCGCGAGGAGGCGCAGCTGCAGCGCGAGGCGCTGTCCGAGCTGCTGGTCGAGGCGGAGCGTGTAGGACGCACCGAGCCGGTGGAGGCGATCGGCGCGCTCTCCTTGCGGCTCGGCGAGGGCGGCGCGGCGGCGTTCCTGCGTGAATGCGCGCGCAAGCCCGACGCGCTCGCCGCGCTGCCCGGTGACGTGCAGGCTTATCTGCGCCGCGCGATGGACCTCCCCGAAGGCGACATCGGCGCGCATCTGCAGGGCTGTTGCGCGGATGAGGCGTTCGACCTCGACGCGCTGCGCCGGATCGCGCGCGCGAACCGCGCCTGGGGCGTCGCCAAGGGGCACAAGCATGCCGACATCGCCGACCGGTGGCTGCTCGCGCCGCCCGCCGAGCGCGCGGCGATGCTGGAGGACCTGATCTCGGTGGTGTTCACCGCCAAGCGCGAGCCGCAGAAGCACAGCGCCAAGCTGATCGGGCACGAGAGCGATTACGACGAGCTCGCGCGGGCATTGGGCGAGTGCTGCGCGGAGCTGCTCTCGCTGACCACGCGCGCCGCCTATGTGGACCTGCTCGCGCGAGCGCTGGCCGTCGGACGCGACTATGCGACCGCCTACACCCGCGCCAAGCGGCGCGTGGGCGCGGTCGACTTCGACGACCTGATCCGCGCGACCGTGGACCTGCTGCACCAGCCAGGCATGGGCGACTGGGTCCGCTACAAGCTAGACCAGGCGACCGACCACATCCTGATCGACGAGGCGCAGGACACCAACCTCTTGCAATGGCGGATCAT
>CAXSEO010000512.1:0-2573 GCA_964235525.1 uncultured Sphingomonas sp.
GGATCACAGGCGCGCGGTAACCCTAAACATTGAACCGGAACAGCATCACGTCGCCGTCCTGCACGAGGTACTCCTTGCCCTCCTGGCGCAGCTTGCCCGCGTCGCGCGCGCCTGCCTCGCCGCCGAGCGCGACATAGTCGTCGTAGGCAATCGTCTCAGCGCGGATGAAGCCGCGTTCGAAATCGGAGTGGATCGCGCCCGCCGCTTGCGGCGCCTTGGCCCCGCGCTCGACGGTCCAGGCGCGGGCTTCCTTAGGGCCGACGGTGAAAAAGGTGATGAGATGGAGCAGCCGATAGCCCGCGCGGACCACGCGCGCGAGGCCGGTCTCGCCCAACCCGAGTTCGGCGAGGAACTCGCCCCGGTCCGCAGGCGGCATGGTGGCGATCTCCGCCTCGATTGCGGCGGAAACGACCACCGCCTCCGCGCCCTCCGCCGCCGCCTTGGCGAACACCCGCGCGCTGTGCGCGTTGCCGTCCGCGGCGTCGCCCTCGTCGACGTTGCAGACGTACAGCACCGGCTTGGCGGTGAGCAGCTGCGCGGTCGCGAACAACCGCGCTTCCTCCTCGTCTCGGGGCCGGGTCAGCCGAGCGGGCTTGCCCTCGCGCAGCAGGTCCAGCGCCTGCCCCAGCACGGCAGCGGCGGCGCGCGCTTCCTTGTCGCCCTGCTGCCCTTTCTTGACCAGGTTGGGGACGCGCTTCTCCAGGCTCTCGAGGTCGGCGAGCATCAACTCGGTCTCGACCGTCTCCGCGTCCGCGATCGGATCGACCTTGCCCTCGACATGGGTGACGTCGCCGCCCTCGAAACAGCGCAGCACATGCACCACCGCGTCAACTTCGCGGATATTGCCGAGGAACTGGTTGCCGAGCCCTTCGCCCTTGCTCGCGCCGCGTACCAGCCCGGCGATGTCGACGAACGCCAGCTGGGTCTCGATGATCCTCGCTGACTTAGCGATCGCGGCGAGCGTCTGCAGCCGCTCGTCGGGAACGGCGACCTGGCCGACGTTAGGCTCGATCGTGCAGAAGGGGTAGTTGGCCGCCTGCGCCGCCGCGGTCTCCGTCAACGCATTGAAGAGCGTCGACTTGCCGACGTTCGGCAACCCGACGATGCCGCAGCGAAAACCCATGAGAAGTGCCTGATGTTAGGAGAGTGCACCCCTTAGGCACTCGGCCCGGATCGCGCCAGCGGCGAGGTTACCTGGCGTGTTCTGGCCAGATTGGGAGAGAGTTCCTCAACTCATCGACGATTTATGTCGCTTCATCGCTAATGTTTGATTCACTGTGCGGGTGAACCGACCCCGCACCGTCTCTCTCATGAATGGCCGGGCATGGCCGCGAGACGGACAGGGGTTGAACGATGCGGATCTGGGCAACAGCGGCGGCGGTGATGGCGGCTGGGCTTCTCGCGCAGTCGGCGAGCGCGGCGGACAAGGCGTGGACGATGTTGTCGCCGACGGCGGTGCCGGTCGGCACCGACCTCCGCCTGCGTGTCCTCAGCGTCCAGAGCGCCGACCCGGCGGTGGACATCGACAATCAGGCCAGCCGCCTTCGCAAGGGGTTCGGCGGGTCGATGATCGATTACTTCCCGTTCGGCGGCGAAGGCTTCCACCTCTCGACCGGCGGCCGGATGTCGACGCGCCTGTCCTCGCCGTTCCGCAACAGCCAGCTGCTGTACGCGCCGCGCGGGTTCGGCATCCATGGCAGCCGTCGCCTGACCCCGGCGATGACGATGGGCTACAGCAAGCAGGTCGAGCACGGGCTGACGATGGGCGTCGAGAGCGGCATGTTGATGGGCCATCTCGACAGCAGCTATTACAGCGTCGTCCATCCCTCGCGGCTCGGCCGCGTCAGCGAGAATGGTGGTGGCACCGCCAACCCGGTCGCGCGTCTCACGGCCGCTTACCGCTTCTGAGCGGGAGCCTGCCGGCCGGCGGGCGCGTTCGGCGGCGATGATCTGGTCCGCCCCGCGCCTGCTCGATAAGTTAATGGCCGCCTCGCTCGTGGAGCGGGGCATGGACTTCGCGGAGCCGAGCGGCGAGGCGGGGCTGGTCGGCCCCGACTCGGTGTCATGGCGCGTGTTCCGCAATCCGGTGACGATGTATATCGGCGGCGTCGCGGCGGTGCTGCTGGAGCTGGGCGAGCCGCGCGTCAGGCATGGCGTGTGGGACCATAGCTCGTTCCGGCGCGACCCTGCGCGGCGGCTGCGCCGCACCGGGCAAGCCGCGATGGTCACCGTCTATGGCGCGCACTCCTCGTTCGCAACGCTGGCGGGGCGGGTCGCGGCGCTGCACGCGCGGGTTAGCGGGACGACCCCGGCCGGTGAAGCCTATGCAGCGAGCGACCCCGAGCTGCTCCGCTGGGTGCAGGCGACGGCGGCATGGGCATTCGTCGGGGCATACCGGACCTGGGCGCGCCCGCTGTCGGCGGCGGCGGTGGACCGATACTATGCGGAAGGGTCGCGGGGAGCGGCGATGTACGGCGTCGTCGACCCGCCGGGCGACGCGCCGGAGATGGGGGCGCTGATCGCCGCGGTCGCGTCATGGCTGGAGCCCTCGCCGATCCTCCACGAGCTGCTGT
>CAXSEO010000513.1:0-2567 GCA_964235525.1 uncultured Sphingomonas sp.
GGCCTGGCTGAAATACGCACCGGCGAGCGGGGGGCTGAACGGGTGGCCGAAGAAGCCCGCCATCGCGCTTTCCGTCCCCACCGCGTTCAGCACGCGGTTGAGATTGCGGGCGAGGCTCGAGACGGCGCTTTTTGCGCCCTCAGGCAGGCCCGCCGACTTGCCGATCACGGTACCGTCGCGCAGGAATCCTTTCGCAGTGCCCGACGGGAAGGTCGGGCCGGTCGCGAGCACGAAGTCCTGCGTGTCGGCGTCGTGCCCGGGCAGCTTATCGCCCGCGACGCCGGACACCTTGATCGCCATCCCGCGATGGGTGGAGACCCGATCGCCCAGTGTCTCGCCCGGCCCCTGCGCGAAGCGAACCGCGACCGGGTAGGTGCCCGGTCGGGCGAACAAGCCTTGAGCCAGTTCGGCGGGCAAATCGGCGGCGACCGTCAACTCGCCGACGACGCAGGCCGAACTCTTGGCGTGGCTGGCGCGGACGGCGTGGTGCTCGCGCTTTTCCACCGTCTCGGACTGCTGGGTCATTCCCTGAATGATGCCGTCGATGGTGGCCTGCTCGTCAGGCTCGGGACGTTCGATGTCGGGGCTGTAGCGCAGACACGTCATGTTTGGCTCCGAAGGTCAGCGTACGGGTGGAAAGGAGAAGAGCTGCGTCTCGATCGACAGGGACGCGCCGGTTGTGAACCATTGCGTGTCCTGGATGTGGCTCGCGGTGACGTACATCGTCCCGTCGGGCCCTTCGGAGAAGGTGTCCGGCCAGCGCAGCCGCTTGTCCGTCAGCACCATTTCCACGCTCGCGCAGTTCAGCCGCTTGATCGAACAATCGGTTGGCGAGGTAAGGTAGAGCACACCCTCCTTGCTCATCCACAGCCCGTCGGCGACGTGGGTGCGGGCGACCGTCTTGACCGCCGCCCCGCGTTCCGTGTCGGAAATCTCCCGCCGCAGCAGGCCGGTGTCGATCGAGTAAAGCGTCTCGCCGGTCAGCGCCTGATAGTACAACGTCCGACCGTCGCTGGAGATCGCGATCCCGTCCGCGGCGAACATCGGCTGACGTCCGTCGGGCCGCACGAGCGGCTTGCCGCCGATCGCCACGGTCACGGTCGGGTCGACCTGGGTCGAGGGATGACCATCGAGCGCGCGCCAGCTTGCCCCGCTGTCCAGGTCGACGACGATGATCGCGCCACGCGCGCCGCTGTCGGTGATGTAGCCGACGCGACCATCGGGCGAGAAGCGGATGTCGTTCAGATAGGAGCCTTGAAGGGCCACGTCCTCTGGCACGGGGATGACCTTCGTCACCGTGTCGGTGGCGAGATCGATCTTCACCAGCTTGGGCGCACCGGGCAGGATCTTCTCGTTGCCAGGCGCGCCGGGGTCGAGCACCCATAGATTGCCTTGACCGTCGGCTACGATCGACTGGACGCAGACGAAATGGTCCGCGACCGACAGCTTGCTGGCGCGCGCGTTGCGCCACCCGTTCCACCGGGCGTCGGGGTACGGCCTGAGCGCGCCGTCCGCCAGCACTTGCGCGACCGAGATCGGCGCGTCGTCGGTCCAGCGCGGGAAGTTGACGAAACGTCGACCGTCCGCCGTCACCGCGACGCCGGTGACCTGGTGATCGAACCGGGCGACCTCCGTCAGCTTGCCGCTCCGCCCCCGCGTTCGCGCGACTGCGGCCGTGGCGACGGCAAGAAGCGCGGCGGCGGCGACGCCAGCGGCGACGGGAGCCATCTTCCTCATACGCAGGCCCCGGTCGTTGGCGTCGGACAGGTCGGCGGGATCTCCGGTGAACAGGTCGAGGAGGTGACGTGCGACCGCATCCGGGTTCTCGCGCTGGGGGAAATGGCCGACGCCCGTCAGGTGGACCATCGCGAACGGCCCGGTGAACTTCGCGGGCACGTCGCTGGAGGCGGACGGCGGGTTCACCCCGTCGGCGCCACCCTGAATATAGAGCGTCGGCAGTGACAGCGTCTTGGTCGCCTTGACCTTCTCCTCCAGCCACCGGCTACGCGGATCGGGCTCGGCTTCACCCCAGCGCGCCCGGTAGCTGTGCAACGTCACGTCCACCCAGTCGGCGTTGTCCCACGACCGCGCCACCCGCTCGAACGTCGCTTCGTCGAACCAGGCCGGCGGCCCCCAGTTGACCCAGTGCAGGTGCGCGAAGCCCTTGCGGTCCGCGCGGACCGCCTCGGCACCGCGCGCCGTCGCCATGAACCAGTGATACCATTGCCGTTGGGTCTGCTCGAACGGCGAGGTCGGCACCCCGCCGAGTCGCGGCGGGCTGGACAGCAGCGCCATGCGCAGGGTCCGCTCGGGCCAGCCGACCGCCAGCGCCTCGGCGACGTTCGATCCCCAGTCGTGGCCCGCGACCATGAACCGCTCGATGCCGAGCGCGTCCATCAACGCGATCATGTCCATCGCGAGGATGGCGCTGTCACCGGTCCGCGGCGCACCGTCCTGCAACTGCGTATCGCCGAAGCCGCGGAGCATCGGCACGATCGTCCGCAGCCCGGCCGCGTGCAGCCGGGGGACGACCGCGTTCCACGTCGTCGCGTCGTCGGGCCAGCCGT
>CAXSEO010000514.1:0-2559 GCA_964235525.1 uncultured Sphingomonas sp.
AGACCAGCTCCGCGAGGTGGTCGCCCTGATGCGCCGCGGTGGTGTCGCCGCCGCCGCGCATCTCCGACAGGCGCACGCGCCAGCCTGCCTCCGCCAGCTGCCACGCAGCTTCGGAGCCGGCGAGCCCGCCGCCGACGATCTGGATGTCGTGTGTCATCGCGGTCAGCCCGCGACCGGCAACTTGACCCGCCCCGCCGTGTCGCGCTCGACCGGCCCATAGGCGATCACCGTCTCCAGCAGCAGCGGGCCGTATAGATGCGGGAACAGCTGTCCCCCGCGCGATGGCTCCCAGCGGAGCCGCTCGCCCTGCGCGGCGAGGTCGACCGCCGCGACGTGGAGGTCGACCTGACCGGCGAAGTGCTTGTCCACCGTCTCGGTGAGCTGGTCGGCGGTGGAGAGGTGAATATACCCGTCCGCCCGGTCGATCGGCGCGCCGTCGAAGCGCGCGTCACGCTCCAGCGTCGCCATCTCACCGGCGGTCAGCACCTTGTACGCGGTCAGCTCGTCGGTCATTCGCCGTCCTCCGGCCCCGACGCGGAGTCCTCGCCGATCGTCGCGCCCGTGTCGGGGGCAAGCTCGGTCGCGCCGTCGCGCAGATCGGCCTCGGCGTCCTCCTCATTCTCCTCGATCCGCGCGGCCGAGACGACATGCTCGCCCGGCGACACATCGAACAGCCGTACGCCCGCCGAGTTGCGGCCGATCACCCGCAAGCTCGCGAGCGGCATGCGGATCAGCTTCGCCTGATCGGTGACCAGCATCAGCTCCTGCGCCTTGGTGACGGGGAAGCTCGCCACCACCGGGCCGTTGCGGGCGATGTTGTCGATATTGGTGATGCCCTGGCCACCGCGCCCGCTGCGGCGGTATTCGTACGCGCTCGACAGCTTGCCATAGCCGTTCGCGCAGACGGTAAGGATGAACTGCTCCAGCCCCCGCAGCATCTCGAACCGTTCCATCGGCATGGTCGGGTCGCCGTCGCGCTCCTTGTACGGCGCGAAGCGGAGGTAATCCTCGCGCTCCTCCTGGCTGGCAGGGACGCGGCCGAGCACGGACAGCGAGATGACTTCGTCATCGTCGCGCAACGCGACACCGCGCACGCCGGTCGAGGTACGGCTCTGGAACTCGCGCACGTCGTCGGCGGCGAAGCGGATCGCTCGCCCCGAGCGGGTGGCGAGCAGCACATCGTCGTCGCGGCTGAGCAGCGCGACGCCGATCAGCCGGTCGACGCCCTCTTCCTCCTCGAAGCGCATCGCCAGCTTGCCGTTCGAGGGCACGTTGGTGAACGCGTCCATCGAGTTGCGTCGCACCAGCCCGCGCGCGGTCGCGAACATGACGTGGAGCTCGCCCCATGCCGCCTCGTCCTCGGGCAGCGGCAGCACGGTCGAGATCGTCTCGTTCGGACCGAGCGGGAGCAGATTGTTCATCGACCGCCCGCGCGTCGCCGCCCCGCCCTCAGGCAGGCGCCAGACCTTGCTCCGGTACACCTTGCCCGCGGTGGAGAAGAACAGCACCGGCGTGTGCGTCGAGGTCACGAACAGGCTGGTGACCGCGTCCTCTTCCTTGGTCGCCATCCCCGCGCGACCCTTGCCGCCGCGCTTCTGCGCGCGGAACGTGTCGAGCGTGGTGCGCTTGATGTAACCGCCGAGCGTGACGGTGACGACCATGTCCTCGCGCTCGATCAGGTCCTCGTCCTCGATCCCGTCGGCGGCGGCGGCGATCTCGGTACGGCGCGGGGTGGCGAACTGCTCGCGCACCGCCGCCAACTCGTCGCGCATCACCGCGTAGAGCTTGCCCCGATCACCCAGGATCGCGAGCAGCTCGGCGATCGAGGCGGCCAGAGCGCGCAGCTCGTCCGCGATCTCCTCGCGGCCGAGCGCGGTCAGCCGGTTGAGGCGCAGTTCCAGGATCGCGCGGGTCTGCGCTTCGGACAGGCGATAGCTGCTCGCCTCCGCCTGCGGCTCGATCGCCTCGACCAGCGCGATGTAAGGGCGAATCTCCTCGATCGGCCATTCGCGCGCCATCAGCTTGTCGCGCGCCTCGGCGGGGCTGGCCGAGCCGCGGATCATCCGCACCACCTCGTCGAGGTTGGTGACCGCGATCACCAGCCCGAGCAGGATGTGCGCGCGGTCGCGCGCCTTGGCGAGCTCGAACTTGGTGCGGCGGGTGATCACCTCCTCGCGGAAGGTGATGAACGCGGCGATGATGTCGCGCAGGTTGAGGAGCTCGGGCCGGCCGCCGCGGATGGCGAGCATGTTGGCGGGAAACGACCCCTGCGCGGGCGTGTGCCGCCACAGCTGGTTGAGCACCACGTCGGGAGTCGCGTCGCGGCGCAGCTCGATGACGATGCGGACACCCTCGCGGTTGGACAGGTCGCGGACCTCGCTGACGCCCTCGACGCGCTTCTCCTTTACGGCTTCGGCGATGCGTTCGACCAGCGCGTTCTTGCCCTGCTGGTACGGGATCTCGGTCAGAACGATCGTGCGGCGGTCCTGACGCCCTTCCTCGATCTCGTAGCGCGAGCGGACGATGATCGAGCCGCGCCCGGTCTCGTAGGCAGAGCGC
>CAXSEO010000515.1:0-2557 GCA_964235525.1 uncultured Sphingomonas sp.
CATCATGCTCGCCGCAACACGCATCGGCTCAGAGCGGTTGAGTCCACGCCCTAGGTGCGGAAGCGGGATGAAGGCGAACAGCTTCACCGGCCAGTCGCGGGCTGAGGCGTTGGCCCAGCCCATCAGCGGCAGGATGATCAACAAGGCGTAGAGGCCGTAGTGGGTCGCCCGGGACAGCGCGGCCAATGCCGCAGGCAGGTCGGCCGGCGGGGAGGGGGCCGGGTGGGTGAGCCGCCACGCGAAGCGCAGGAAGACGACCGCCAGGATCGTGGTTCCGACAGTCAGGTGCCAACCTATCAAGCCGATGGGCCTCGCTCCGCGCCCGACGTCAGGCATCGTCCAGGCGATCGCGAACTGCACGACGATCAGCGCGACCACCAGCCAGTGAAATGTCTTCGCCACCTGCGAATAGGAAGCGTCCGGTGCGTCTCGCCTTATCGATCCTCCTCGACGATCGTGCGTCTTCGGTCCTGACGACCCTGACATTCAGGCAAGCATCGTGTCTGGTCTAATAGATTGTCATCACGGCCGTGTCAGCGGCGGAGCGATGGCAGGTCACCGGAAAGCTCGCATCCCGCGACCGCTACGCCCCACTTCGGTCGCGTGCTGGTCGACCGTGAACCGAAGTTACTCGATGACCCTGGATGCAGGTGACGCGGGCCATGGCGAGCCGCTAGGGCGCGGTAGGTTTTCTCGCGGAGTAGGGCGAATGCGGAACGGGCGTGGCTACGCAACGGCGTCGGGCCGGCCAACAGCCATGAAACGAGGTTGGGCGTCGGTTGTCGGAAGGGCGATCGCCATCGTCGCAACAATACTGCTTCCGGCGGCGGCCCATGCCGCGCCCGAGGAGATCCAGGTATATATCGACGATCTCAACCGGCCTAGCGGCTCGGGGGTCGACCTCCACGTCAACTATGTGCCGAGCGGCAATGGCGAGGTGGACTATCCCGGGCAGCAGTCCAGCCTGCACCGGCTCCGGTTGACGCCCGAGTTCAGCTATGGGGTCAGCGACCATGTCGAGCTCGGGCTGTACCTGCCGCTCGCGACCTATGATCGCAGCGGAGGGCTGGCGGTCCACGGGATCAAGGGTCGCATCAAATATATCGGGTCGGAACCGGGGGACAAGCTGTTCTGGGGCGCGAACCTGGAGTTCGGGTACCAAGATCGCGCGCTCGCCGTGAATGGCGGCAATGCCGAGCTGAAGCTGATCGGCGGTGCCCATGCGGGTAAGTGGCTGATCGCGACCAACGTCAATTTTGACTTCTCCTACACGGGACCGCACCCCGATCCGATCGCCTTCGACATCGACAACCGCGTCTCGCGCGAGGTGGTCAAGGGGTTCCAGCTCGGCATCGAGACGTACAACGGCGTGGGGGACGCGAGGCGTTTCGGCAATCTGTCGCTGAGCGATCAAGCGACGTTCGCGGTCGCCGACGTCGACCTCGGGCACGACTTCGGGCTGAACCTTGGCGCGGGCTATGGCTATGGCGGCAGCCGCGATCACATGCTGCTGAAAGCCATCATCTCCGTACCGTTCGGGCACCGCTCCCGCGGCGAGCCGCCGAAGGTCGGCGCGCCGCAGCCGTAAGATCAGGTGTCAGTCTGGCCGGAACAGCCGCGATCACCGACCGTTCGAGATGCGCCGTGATCGCGACAAGGACAAATTCGATGCAACGCTTTTCTTTGCCGCTCGCGGCTTTCGCCTTGGCGATGCCGGCCACCACGATTGCTCAGGCCAGCTCCGCGGACCGCGCGTTTTTGCAAAAAGCGTCGCAAGGTGCCGATTACGAACTCGCGCTCGCCCGAACCGCAACGACCGGTGCAAGCAACGTCGACGTGCGGGCCTATGCGCAGCGGATCGTCAAGGATCACGACCAGGCCAATGTCGCGCTTACGCAGTTGCTTAAGAGCGAGGCGGTTCCAGTTCCGGCGGGAATGGCCGCGTCCGACAGCGCCAAGCTGGCCAAGCTGAAGGCACTGCGCGGCAGGTCGTTCGACAAACGCTACGTCGACGAGGTGACCCGGATCAACATGGAGGACGAGAAGGATACGGCCACCGAAACGCGCACGACCAGGGATGCGCGGATCAAGGCCTATCTCGGGCGGTTCTCGCGGATGGACGCCGAGCACAAGCGCATTGGCGAGCAGCTCAAGACGAAGGTCGGCTGAGGTCGAAGTCCGGTCCCGCTTTCCTCCTATCCGCTGCCAATAAGGGAGCCGGCCGCGAGCACGGGCGCGCCGCCCAGCATGACCTTCGCCGCCAAGGAAAACGGCGGCGTCTCCATTTAGCGATATTGAATCTAGGCGATCACCGAAAGCTCACTTACCACGACGATCCCGGCCACGATCGTGGCCAAGAGGTGGTTGGAAATGAAAAATCGCAGCGTGTGCCCAATGCCGCCGGCAGTGGTCATCATGCCGCAAACCAGCCCGCGCAACATTGACCTGGCGCGGCTAGATAGATTGCCGTCGTCGGCAAGCGCTTCGGCGAACCCATGCTGATGCCCGCACCGATGCTCGCCGCTGTGCCGACCAAGAATGCGTTCCATGGCAAGTG
>CAXSEO010000516.1:0-2548 GCA_964235525.1 uncultured Sphingomonas sp.
GCCGCGCGCATGGCGGTGAACACGGGCGACTCCGACAGCTTGAGCCGCATCCACAATGAGATCGCGAGCAGCACGAGGCTGAACCAGAACGGCGCGCGCCAGCCCCATGCCTCCCACGCCGCCGCGCCGAGCGCGCGCTTGGTGACCAGCACCACCGCCAAGCTCAGGATAAACCCGCCGACCACGCCCGCCTGGATGAAGCTGGTGTAGAAGCCCGCCTTGCCCGGCGGCGACTGCTCGGCGACATACACCGCCGCGCCGCCATATTCGCCGCCCAACGCCAGCCCCTGCGCGATCCTCAGCAGCAGCACCAGCGCGGGTGCGAGATAGCCGACGCGCGCCACCGAGGGCACGAAGCCGACGCCCGCCGTCGCTATCCCCATGACGACGATGGTCAGCAGGAACGTGTATTTGCGCCCCAGCCGGTCGCCCAGATACCCGAACACCGCCGCGCCGAGCGGGCGAAAGCCGAACCCGACGCCGAACCCCGCCCAGGCGAGCAGCGTCCGCGCGACCTCATTATCCGCCGGGAAGAACGCGCGGCCGATGATGCCCGACGCGACCAGCGTGCCGTAGATGAAAAAGTCGTACCATTCGAACACGGTGCCGAGCGCCGACGCGCCGATCACCAGCTTGATGTCCGCGCCGGACGTCCCGCCCCTGCCCGCGATCCCCGCCATGCTCTCTCCCCTGTGAAGGGCTTAGCGGGGGCGTGGCGCTCGGGCTAGGCTTTCCGCCCCCTGCGCTTCGAGGCGGGCTCGTCGCGGCGCAGCACCGGCACGCCGACCGCCATCGCCGCCAGCGCGACACCGCCGACCGCCAGCGCCGCGACCGCCCAGCCGCTCCGCGTCGGCTTGGCCTCGGCGGGTTCGGGCGAGGACTGAACGGGCGTCTCCGGTTGCGAGGCTGAGACGCCAGTTACCGCCGCCTCGGTCGCGCCGGGCGTTATGGCCGTCACTTCGCCGTGCGCCGGCTGCTCGGCATCGTGAAGGCGGGGCGAAGCGTGCGGCATGGCGGAAGCGGGGATGTGCGACATGAGGGCCTTTTTTCAGCTAAGAAGCCGTTCCAACCCGGCGTCGCTTCACGTGTTCCGCCGGACCCGATCGCGCTTCCAGCCGTTAGTGGCGCCTCAAACCCGGAGAACCGCCGCCATGATCCGTTCCCTGCTGCTCGGCGCTGTCGCCGGGATGCGCGCGCTGACTCCGCTCGCGGCGGTCAGCAATGCCGCCCGGCGCGGCGCCTTGCCGAACGACAGCGGCGCGCCGCCGCTGCTCGGTCACTCGCTCGTAACGGCGGGCGCGGCGACGCTGGCGGCGGGCGAGCTGTGGGGCGACAAGCTCGCCTCCTCGCCCGACCGCGTCATCCTGCCTGGCATGGTCGCGCGGGTCGTCACCGGCGCGGTGGCAGGGATGGCGGTCGCGCCGCGCCGACAGCGGGTTGCGGCCGCGCTGCTCGGCGCGTGCGGTGCGGTCGCGGCGGCGTACCTGACGTTCAACCTGCGCGTGCGGGCGATGCGCCGGTTCGGCCAGGTGCCGACCGGGCTGGTCGAGGACGCGCTGATGCTGGGCAGCACGCTGGCGCTGGTTGGCGGTGCGCGCCCGCGGCCCTAGCGCCGATCATCGGCCGCGCACGCCAGCGATCGCTCACCCTTTCGCTTGCATCGCGTCGGCTTGCGCGCGACCGGCCGGACATCCGCCCGCGCCACCGAAGTGTTATAGCAGAGCGGCACATTCTCGTCGAACAGCCCGCCGTCCACGCGCCGCTCGCCACGCCCGGTCAGCGGCATGAACATCGAGCCGCCGAGCGAGCAGCGGGTCGTGGTGGTCTCGCCCGTACGGGTCACGACCAGGATTTGCTCACCCGCCCAGCTCGCGCCGATCGGCATCACCAGCCGGCCGCCGATCTTGAGCTGGTCGATCAGCGCGGGCGGCACCTCCGCCGCGCCCGCCGCGACCACCACGCCATCGAACGGCGCATGCTCCGGCCAGCCCGCATAGCCGTCGCCCGCGCGCACCGCGACCCGGTAGCCGAGCTGCGTCAGCCGCGCCCCCGCCGCGCGCGCGAGCGGTTCGACGATCTCGATCGACGACACCCGCGCGCCGAGCTGCGCCAGCACCGCCGCCTGATAGCCCGAGCCGGTGCCGACATCGAGCACGTCCGCGCGCGGCGGCAGGCGCAGAGCCGCAGTCATCACCGCGACGATATAGGCGTCCGAGATGGTCTGCGCGTGCCCGATCGGCAGCGCGGTCTCCTCATACGCGCGCTTGCGAAGGGCGCTCGGCACGAATGCCTCGCGCGGCACTATCGCGACGGCGGCCAGCGCCTGCGTCAGGTAAGCATCGTCAGCGGCGGGCGCGGCGGCGCGCACCTCCGCGTGGATGTGCGCTGCCATCGCCACACGCGCATCGGCGAACCGGTCGGCCGCCGACGCCTGCGTTCCGAGCAGCACCGCGAGGGCGAACGAACAGCGCTTCACGGACCTGCCTTCCCCCTGAATCGCGCAGATGCGCCGCCTGCCCGGCGGTGGCAAGCGCGTAAGGCGCAGAGC
>CAXSEO010000517.1:0-2547 GCA_964235525.1 uncultured Sphingomonas sp.
CGAGTTCAGGGCCGGGTGCGGCGTCCCCGCTTGCGGGCGGGGTCGCGCCGGGCTTGGCGGCGGGCGCGGGGCCGTAGAGCACCAGCGACGCCTGCGGGAGCCCGCCGTTCGCGGACCAGAGCAGCGGCTTGGCCGCGTTGGCGGCGGCGGTGAAACGATAGGTCGTACCCGCGCTCGACAGCTCCACCGTGGCGACGCCGGACCCGAATGTCGCCACCTGCACCTTGATCGGCAAGCCGCCCGCGAGCAGGTCGCGTAACGCGGCGGCCTTGGTGAACGCCGCCGGGCCGGTCGGCTTCAACGCCGCCGCGATCGGGTCGTCATGCCGCCACGTCGCGCCGTCGGGGGCGAGCAGCGGCTTCAACCGCTGTTGCGCGAAGCTGTCGACCACGCCGCCCATCCCGAACACGCGCAGCACGTCAACCACCGGCGCATCCGCCGCGGCGGTCCGAACGAAAGGGTAGTGCTCCTCGGCAACCCCCTTGCAGGCCGGGAGGACATCGCGCGCATAGGCATCCGACACCGCGCCGCTCGCGGCGGTGGTCTGCGCCGCCGATCCACCGCTCGCCGCGCTGGCCGCGAACGCGTGGAGTTGCGGCGGAGCGCCCGCGGCCGCCGCCTTCACGCTGGCCATCGCCGCCGCCATCGAGGCCTGGGTCGTGTCCGATCCGCCACCGCCGCCGACCGAGTTGGCCGCCACCACCGCCTGCCCCGCCCCCTTCACCGCGGCGACGAAATCGTCGACCGGGGCGGGTCCATGCCCGTCGCCGATATATTCATGCAGATCGCGGAACGCGGCGGTGATCTCGTCCCCCGCGTCGATCCCGTGCGCGCGACCGTTGCTCATATCCTGGACGAAGCGCCCATAGCGGAAGCGGTTGAGCCCGTTGCGTTCCGCGCGGTTAATCCCCGCCTTGGCCCCGCCGGTGAAGATAGTGTTCTTACGGAGTTCGAGCAGCACGCGCTTCAACGGCGAGGGCGATTTGGTGAACGCGCCGAACGCGGCCGGGTCGCTAAAATACGCACCCGGCTTGAGCAGATCGAGCACGCCCTGCCACGCGGCGATATAATCCTTGGCGTACAGCCCGGCGACGCCCGGGCGGACATTGCTTAGCTCCTCGGACACGCCGCCCTGCCCCGCGCCGCCCAGCACCCACAGGTCGCGCTTCAAATCCTCCTGCACGGTGGCGAGCCGGGGCATATAGGCGCGCTCATACCCGTCGCGGGTGAAGAAGTACGGGATGCGGCTCGCCAGCACCTGTTGCGGGTTGCCGAAGGCGAGCGCGTCGCCAGCGGACAGGATGTTGGCAGTCTCCCATGGCGCGCCCGACGCGGCCGCGCGCTGTTTCATCACCGCATAAGCGCGGTCAGCGAGCGACAGGGTCTGCACCGCCGCCCGCGCGCGCGCGACCAGCGCGCCGTCGAGCGGCGCTTGCCGGTTCGGCCACACGCTTGCGAGATCGTGGTCCGTCAACAGCGCGTCGAGGTGGCGCGTGAGCTGGTCGCGGTCGGCGGCGCTGTCCGCGCCAGGATAGACCTCGCTCGCCCAGTCGTTCGTCACCCAGGCGCGCACCGCCCTCGCATCCAGCGGCCCCTGCCCGCCTAGGATCAGATACACCTTGAGCGGCTCATACACCGCCGCGGGGTCGCTCGCGGTCGCCTTCAGCACCGCCTCGAGCCGCAGCAACAGGCGCGGCAGCATGATCCGGCGCAGGCCCTCGCGATAGGTCTCCTCAGACTCCTGGCTGAGGCTCGACTGGTACAGGCCGAAGCGCATGGGCAGCGGTGGCCCGCCCGCCTGCCGAGCCTGGTAGCCGCGCGGCAGGTCGCGCAGCGCGTTGAGCGCCGGGAGCGCGGCGCGCAGGTCCGGGTCGTTCTCGCGCACCTGCGCCAGGTCGATGCCCGCATCGCGCAGCTGCGCGTCGGCGGCGGCCGCCTTGCTCGCGAGCTCGTCCTGGAACGCGCGGTTGCGCGCGAAGCTGACGCCCCAGGCGGCGAGCACCAGCACCGCCGCCGCCGCGATCCCCGCCAGCGCGGCGGTCAGCTGCGCGCGCCGCCGTGCCTTGGCGCGCGGGTCGGTGGTGACCAGCCCCGCCTCGCGGAACATCACTTCCGTGCGCAGCCGGTGGAGGAAATACGCGCGCCCGCTCGCGCCCGCGCCGCTCGCCGCCGCCGCCGCGGGCCGGTCGTACACCGCCGCCATCCCGGCGAGGATGCGGTCGAGCGGAGCGCCTTCCTGCACGCCGCTGGTGAGATAGAAGCCCCGTAGCACGCCCGCGGGCTCGTCGCCCGACACGAATGCGCCCTCGGCGAAGCGCATCAGCCGCGCGCGCAACGAGCGCAGCTGCGCGGGGAAGCCGAGCAGCAAGGCGCGGCGCGCGGGGTCGACCTCCTCGAACAGGCGCTTGGCCTGCCGGTCCGCCGACGCCTGCACCGCCTCGTCGAACGCGCGCGCCAGCGTTTCGCCGCTCGCCTTGCCGTCGGCATAGGTCAGCGTCGAGCCGAGCACCGCGCGCCGCCCCTCGACGTCAAGGTCATCGTAATATT
>CAXSEO010000518.1:0-2520 GCA_964235525.1 uncultured Sphingomonas sp.
TCGCGCGCGCGCCGCCACAGCTCGCCCCATGCCACGTCGAGCCTGGCCGGGTCGAGCCGGTACAGCCCCGACCCGGGATAGAAGGTCATTTCGCCGAACACCGCGCGCCCCGCGACCTCGTAGAAATCGACGCGCACGAAATCGAACCCGGCCCCGAGCACCTCCGCCGCCGCGATCATCGCGCACAGCGAAGCGGGCCTGGGCGGGTCCGCGTCCGCGCTCGGCCCCGAGACGCGCCGCCAGTCGCGGTCGAACACGATCCAGCGATGGCGTCGCCCGTCGCGGTCGAGATGCACCTGCACCGCCTCGACCTGGCCGCCGAACACGAACAGCTTGTAGTCGAGCGGCGACGCGCGCGCGTCGCCGAGGAACGGCTCGACCAGCAGCCCGCGCTCGATCCGGCCATAGGCCCATTCGTCGAGCCACCAGCCATAGCGCCGCCGCATCCATCCCCGCGCGCGCCGGCGCAGCGCCGTCCAGTCCGCTCGCGCGTCATGGACGAACGCGGTCTGGTTGCAGCCATGGCGCGATTTGACCACGAACGGTCGCGGCCAAGCCGGCTCGGTCGGCAGCCCGCGCCCGCGCCACAGCGTCGGCGTCACCCACTCGGCACCCAGCCGCTCGGCGACGAACGCCTTGACCGCCACCTTGTCCGCCAGCACCGGGAAGCGCGGGTCGTGATCGTTGAGCTTGCGCCACTGCACCCACTCGGTGAACAGGCGGGGGTGCGCGAGGTCCGGCCAGCGCCCGTGCCGCCAGCGATAGGTCAGCCGGATGCGCCATCGCGCGAACAGGCGGGCAGCCTGGGAAAGCGCCCGACCTGCCGCCCCGGTCAGGCCGCTTCCTTCGCCCGGCTCGCGCGCTTGCGCTCGTTGGGGTCGAGGAAGCGCTTGCGCAGGCGGATCGACTTGGGCGTCACCTCCACCATCTCGTCGTCGTCGATATAGGCGATCGCCTGTTCCAGCGTCAGGCGGCGCGGCGGGGTCAGCCGGATCGCGTCGTCCTTGCCGCCGCTGGCGCGGAAGTTGGTGAGCTGCTTGGCCTTCATCGGGTTGACTTCGAGGTCGTCGGTCTTGGCGTTCTCGCCGACGATCATCCCCTCGTACAGCGCCTCGCCCGGCGCAACCATCAGCACGCCGCGCTCCTCCAAGGGCCCGAGCGCATAAGCGTTCGCCTCGCCCGCGCCGTTGGAGATCAGCACACCGTTCTTCCGGCCCTCGATGCTGCCCTTGTACGGCCCGTATTTCTCGAACAGCCGGTTCATGATCCCGGTGCCGCGAGTATCGGACAGGAACTCGCCGTGATAGCCGATCAGGCCGCGCGACGGGGCGGAGAAGGTGATCCGCGTCTTGCCACCGCCAGACGGGCGCATGTCGAGCATCTCGCCTTTCCGGCTCGCCATCTTCTCGACCACCGTACCCGAATATTCGTCATCGACGTCGATCACCACAGTCTCGTACGGCTCCTCGCGGCCGGCCTCGCCGTCCTGGAACAGCACGCGCGGCCGGCTGATGCCGAGCTCGAACCCCTCGCGCCGCATCGTCTCGATCAGCACCCCGAGCTGCAGCTCGCCGCGCCCTGCGACCTCGTAGCTGTCTCGGTCGGCGGCCTCGGTGACACGGATGGCGACGTTGGACTCGCCCTCGCGGAGCAGCCGGTCGCGGATCATGCGGCTGGTCACCTTGGTGCCCTCGCGCCCCGCCATCGGCGAATCGTTAACCGCGAAGCGCATCGAGAGCGTCGGCGGGTCGATCGGCTGCGCGTGGAGCGGCTCGGTGACGGACGGGTCGGCGATGGTGTTGGCCACCGTGGTGGTGGTCAGCCCCGCGATGGAGATGATGTCGCCCGCGCTCGCCTCGTCGACGGGGACGCGCTCCAGCCCGCGGAACGTCATGATCTTGGACGCGCGGCCCGTCTCGACGATCTTGCCGTCGTTATCGAGCGCGTGGATCGGCATGTTGGTCTTGACCGAGCCCGAGAACACGAGGCCCGTCAGGATGCGGCCGAGGAAGTTGTCGCGGTCGAGCAGCGTCACCAGAAACTTGAACGGACCGTCCGGGTCGGCCGAGGGCGGCGGCACGTGGTCGACAATGGTCTCGAACATTGGCGCGAGCGTGCCCTCGCGCGCGTCCATGTCGGTGCTGGCATAACCATTGCGGCCCGACGCGTAGAGCACGGGAAAGTCGAGCTGCTCGTCGCTGGCGTCCAGCGTCACGAACAGGTCGAACACTTCGTCCAGCACTTCCTGGATGCGCGCGTCCGACCGGTCGACCTTGTTGACTACGACGATCGGGCGAAGACCGAGCGCAAGCGCCTTGCCCGTCACGAACTTGGTCTGCGGCATCGCGCCCTCCGCCGCGTCGACCAGCAGGATCACGCCGTCGACCATCGACAGGATGCGCTCGACCTCGCCGCCGAAATCGGCGTGGCCCGGCGTGTCGACGATGTTGATCCGCGTCGTCTCGCCCTGCCCATGCCGTTCGTCGGAAGTGCATTTGGCGAGGATGGTGATCCCGCGCT
>CAXSEO010000519.1:0-2502 GCA_964235525.1 uncultured Sphingomonas sp.
TGATCTGCTGCGTGCCGTGGTACAGCCCGGTCGTGTCGCCGAGCCCGACCGTGTTGGCGGTGGCGAACAGCCGGAACCAGGGCGAGGGGCGGATCACCCGGTTCTGGTCGAGCAATGTCAGCTTGCCCTCCGTCTCCAGCACCCGCTGGATCACGAACATCACGTCGGGGCGCCCAGCGTCATACTCGTCGAACACCAAAGCGGTCGGCGTCTGCAGCGCCCAGGGGAGCAGCCCTTCGCGGAATTCGGTCACCTGCTGCCCGTCGCGCAGCACGATCGCGTCGCGCCCGACCAGGTCGATGCGGCTGATATGCGCGTCGAGATTGATGCGAATGCAAGGCCATTTCAGCCGCGCCGCCACCTGCTCGATGTGCGTCGACTTGCCCGTGCCGTGATAGCCCTGCACCATCACCCGCCGGTTGTGCGCGAAGCCCGCCAGCACCGCGACGGTGGTGTCGTGATCGAACACGTACGCCGGGTCGAGATCGGGCACCCGCTCGTCCGCCTCGCTGAACGCGGGCACTTCCCAGTCGAGGTCGAGCCCGAACAGGTCGCGGATCTTGACCATCTTGTCGGGGGCGGCGAGCAGGGTGGCGTCGCGGCTGTCGGGCTGAATGTTAGGGATGTCGGTCATGGCGGGCCTTTCGCGCCTGCCTTAGGCGATTGGCGGGGCCAACCTCAACCGCTTGCGCGCGTGGTCCGGTGGCGGGTGATCAGGTCCCCGCTATTCAGGAACTCAGGATCGGCTATGGCCGCACGCGATGACCGGCACTCCCCCGCATGGCGCGCGATAACCCCCCGGCGGCGCTGCCCTGGATCGGCGTCGCCCCCCACGCCCCCTATTTCGTCGACGAGGCGGGCGCGCCCTGGACCCCTATTGGCCAGAACGACGCGATTGACTGGGTCGAGTTCAACCCGCTTTACGGCCGTCGTGACGTGGCGGCGGTCGAGCGGCACCTCCAGTACCTCGCCGACCACGGCGTCACCTGCCTCCGCTTCATGGTCGAGTACGCGCACAAGGACCACCGCTATTTCGAGCGGCGCGCGGGGACGCCCTGGCCCGCGATGGTGCAGCTGTGGGACGACTTGTTCGCGATGTGCGAGCGCGTGGGGCTGCGCATCCTGCTCACCCCCGTCGACACGTTCTGGATGTGGATCAGATGGGCGAAGCACCCGTGGAACCGCGTCCATGGCGGCCCGCTCGCGCATCCGTCGCAACTGCTGACCTGCCCCGACACGCGCCGCGCGATCAAGGCGCGGCTGGAGTTCATGGTGCGGCGCTGGGGCGGGTCGGGGGCGCTGTTCGCGTGGGATTTGTGGAACGAGATCCACCCCGCGCAGGGAGGCGACTCGGCCGATATGTTTCCCGAGTTCATTGCCGACCTGTCGCAGCATGTCCGCCGCCTCGAGCTGGAGCTGTACGGCCGCGCGCATCCGCAGACGGTGTCGTTGTTCGGCCCGGAGCTGTGGTGGCGCCCCGAGCTGCCGCTCGCCGGGCCGATCTTCCGTCACCCCGACCTCGATTTCGCGACCATCCACATCTATCGCAGCGGCGCGATCGACGACCCCAAGGACACCGTCGCGCCCGCGGTGGCGATGGGCAAGGTTGTGCGCGATTGCCTGGCGGAGATCACCGACGCCCGCCCCTTCCTCGATACCGAGCACGGGCCGATCCACCGCTTCAAGGACAAGCGCCGCACGCTCCCGGCCGCGTTCGACGACGAGTATTTTCGCCACATGAGCTGGGCGCATCTGGCCAGCGGCGGCGCGGGCGGCGGGATGCGCTGGCCCAACCGCAAGCCGCACACGCTGACGCACGGGATGCGCGAGGCGCAGCGCGCGATGGCGGGGTTCCTGCCGCTAGTGGACTGGGGGGAGTTCGCGCGGCGGAACCTGAGCGACGCGGTGGAGGCGACCGGGTTCCACACCTTCGCCTGCGGAGACGAGCGGCAAGCGGTGGTCTGGCTGCTACGCCGCCGCGCGCTGGCGGCGGACGGGCGGGTGGACACCGGGCTGGAGCCGCGCGCGGTGCGGGTGACGGTGCCGGGGGTGCCGGACGGACGGTACCGGGTGACCGGGTGGGATACAAGCGAGGGGGGCGTGGTGGAGGAGGTCGTGGTAGAGGCGAGCGGGGGCGCGCTGCGCTTCACCCCGGCGGCGATCGGGGCGGATCGGGGGTTTGCGGTTAAGCGCTTAGTCTGACTAGTTTTAACGATCAGATTTTCGACATCGCGTTGACGTACAGCACCAGCCTGCTTTCACCACAGATGGATGCTGGCAACCAGCGATCGCGGTAGAGCGTCGATGACATGACGGCGTCCTCGGGGTCGGGAAGGCGGGCAAGCGCGGTCCCGGTCACGCGGACGCGCTTGCCGGACCAGTAGTGCGGCTTCTGGTACACAGCCTCCGGCAACAACAGTGGCGCGCACGCTTGGCCACTGGAGAGCGAGGCCCAAGAGTTGTTCCCGCTGCGATGCTGTAGCTCGATGACACCGGTCAGCG
>CAXSEO010000520.1:0-2489 GCA_964235525.1 uncultured Sphingomonas sp.
CCGCGACGATGAAGAACGCCAGGATCGGTATCACTGCGCCGTTCATGGTCATCGACACGCTCATCCGGTCGAGAGGAATGCCGTCGAACAGGATCCTCATGTCCTCGACGCTGTCGATCGCGACGCCCGCCTTGCCGACATCGCCCACCACGCGCGGGTGGTCGCTGTCATAGCCGCGATGGGTCGCGAGATCGAACGCGACGCTCAGCCCCTTTTGCCCAGCGGCGAGGTTGCGGCGGTAGAAGGCGTTGCTCTGCTCGGCGGTGGAAAAGCCCGCGTATTGGCGGATGGTCCACGGTCGCCCCGCATACATCGACGCGCGCACGCCGCGCGTGAACGGCGCGAAGCCGGGCAGGCCGGGGTCGGAGCGCACGTCGGCCGCGGTGTAGAGCGGCTTGACCGCAATCCCCTCCGGCGTGCGCCAGAGAAGGTCCGCGCCCTTGGTCTCGCGCGCGGCGGCGCGCTCCCAATCGGCGAATGTCGGGGCCACGATAGCGGGCGCGGCGGTGTCAGGTGCGCGCGGCGCGACGCCCGGGTCCTCGCCGGGTGCGGCAAGCGACGGATCGACGGTGGTGTGGTCGGCCATGCCGTCTCCTAAACCGATCGGCACGCGTTTGTCGAAGGGGCTCAGCGGCCCGTGAACGCGGGCGAGCGCTTCTCCAGGAACGCGCGACCGCCTTCCGCTGAGTCGGCGCTACCCCGCGCGGTACGCTGCGCCTCGGCTTCGGCCAGCATCGCGGCGGCATGGTTCGTCTCAAGCGCGCGGTGTAGGTTGCGGCGCATTAACCCGAGCGCCACCGTCGGCCCGCGCGCGAGCCGCTCCGCCAGCGCGAACGCCTCCACGTCGAGCGCATCGTCGGAGACGACGCGGTGGATCATGCCCCAGTCGAGCGCCTTGGCGGCGGGTACGCGTTCGCCGAGCATGGTCATCTCGGCGGCCCGCGCCCGCCCGATCAGCCTCGGGAGCATCCAGGTCGCGCCGCCGTCGGGCACCAGCCCGATGTTGACGAACGCTTGGAGGAAATACGCCGTCTCGCTCGCGACGCAGAAGTCGGCGGCAAGCGCGAGGGAGCAGCCGATGCCTGCCGCCGGCCCGCGCACCGCGCTGACTACCGGTACTGCCAGGGCGGCGATCGCGAGTAGGGCCGGGTTGTAGCCCTCGATGAGCGCCGTGTAGGTCGCCTCGCCCGGGTTCTCCGCGCCCAGCGCGCCGCCCGCGACATCCGCGCCCGAGCAGAACCCGCGCCCCGCCCCCGCGATCAGCACCGCGCGCGCGCCATCGAGCGCCGCCATCGCCTCGCGCAGCTCGACGAACATCGCGGGCGGCGCGGCGTTGAGCCGCTCGGGCCGGTCGAGCGTCAGCACCAGTACGTCGCCGCGCCGCTCGACCCGGATGTGCTCGGGCATCAATGCTCCCCCTTCGGCGCTTCCATCAGCTCGACCAACAACCCACCCATGTCGCGCGGGTGGACGAACACCACCGGCGTCCCGTGCGCGCCGATGCGTGGCTCGCCCAGCACGGTCGCGCCCTTGACCCGGAGGTCGGCGACGGCGGCGTGGATGTCGGGCACTTCGAAGCACAAATGATGCTGCCCACCCGCCGAGTTCTTGCGGAGGAAGCCGGCGATTGGCGAGGCGTCGTCAAGCGGCTCGATCAGCTCGATCTGCGTATTCGGCGCGTCGACGAAGCACACCCGTACACCCTGCGCGGGCAGGTCGAAAGGCGCGCCGACCTGCGTCGCGCCGAGCAGGGTGCGGTACGTCTCGACCGACCGCTCGATCGACGGCGTCGCGACGCCGACATGGTTGAGACGGCCGAGGGTCATTCGGGTAACCGGGCCGGCTCGTCGGGCCGAAACGGTGTTCGGGTTGCGCCTTGGACGAACCCCTCGAGGCGCGACACGCGCTCGGACAGTGAGCTGTGCGCGCGACCGAGCGTAGCGACATCGCGAGACAGCGCCACCATACCTTCCCGGACCGCCTTGATCGTCTCCTGATAGAGCACGAATGACTTGAAGACACCCCAGGTCCGTTCGGCGACGGGCATTAGGCCGCGAGTCCCTGCGGCTCGGGCGCCGATTCTCGCAAGGCTTCCGCGATCGCCGCCCGCGCCTCCGCGATGCTGGCGCGGATCGCGTTCAGGTCCTCCTGCATCTGAGGCAACGCTCGCTCGACCTCTTCCATGATCAAGGTCCGCGCCTCGTCCTCGTCCAGCGCATCGTGTGCGAGATAGCTGCTGGTCGCCTCGCGTACGACATGGCCGACGGACATCCCGTTCGCGCTGGCGAATGCGTCAAGCGCCGCCTTGTGGTCGGGGGTGGTAAGGAAGGTGACACGTTCGGTCTGCATCGAGCGCTTCTTAGCATCACCTTGTAATACGCACACCGAGAAAGGGCAACATTCGTTATGGAGCCTGCTGCCCAGCACTCGCGGAGACTTCGCTTCCGCAGAAGTTCACGCGCATCACGACGGGCCATGCGCCGGGACTC
>CAXSEO010000521.1:0-2486 GCA_964235525.1 uncultured Sphingomonas sp.
CCGCCCGCCAGCACCTTGCGGCGCGACACTTCGAAACCAAGTTTGTCCGGCATCAGTCTACATTCCTTCGCGCTGGCGAGATAAACTATGTCACCGGTCGACGATACCGGATCGTCCTGGAAAATGGCGGCGCATCGGCAACATGGTCGTCGTGACCGCACTGCTCAAGGGACCTGCTCCGGCACGACTTCCCGGCGCTCGCGATGACCCCCGCTTGCGGAGCCGAGTTGAGTGGACCTCTGCTTCTGCAAAGCGGCGTGCTCGGCCGGAACGGCCGGGGGTAGGTCTCGACCGCCCAAGGATCATCGGCGCATCGGTTACCTCCGCCCGATCCAGCCGTTGTGCGGGACATAGGAGATCGTTGTCCCATGTCTCGCCGCATCCTGAACCCTGTTGCCAGCGTCGCCGCGCCAGTCGGCGCACTCTCGCCGTTGAAGGCGCTCGGCGCGGTCGGGATCGTGCTGGGCGCGAGCGCGGTGGTGGGGCGGCGCAATGCGCCCGACCCGTCACACCCTGCGATCCGCCGCTGGTATCGTCGCCTCGACAAGATGCGCTGGCTCGATCGGCGGGGCAGCATCACCTTCGTCGACGCGACCGGCACGCAGACGTGTCCGCTCGACCGGGCCGATCTGCTGGCCCGCTTCCATGCCCGCGAGGACGGCGGACCCCTATCCGGAGCCGCTGCGCTCGCGGCCATGTGGCGCGCGACCCCGCTGCTGCGACCGGTCGGCCTCATCGCGCGCAACCCCGTGGTGCTCGCCTCGATGGAGCGCCTCTACCTCCGCTTTCTACGCGTCCGTCCCCGCCTTCAGCGATGGCTCGCACGGTCCGGGGCGCGGGCGTGAGGCCCCGGCCCGATCCGACCGGCCCGGGTCAGGAACGCGTCTGGCGCTTTCCGCGACCCGCGGTGGCCGAACCGAGCGGCCGTCACGTGCGCATCGAGCATCGCGACACGCTCCTGGCTGACACGAGCGCCGCTGTCCGCACGCTGGAAACGAGCCACCCGCCCAGCTGGTACGTGCCGCCCGCCGACATCTCGCCAGGGCTGCTCCGCGCCTCCGATCGCCGGTCGTTCTGCGAGTGGAAGCGTCATGCGATATACTGGCATGTGGCGTTCCGCGGTGTGCTCCTGCGCGACGTCGCCTGGAGCTATCCCGATCCCACCCGCGCCTTCTCCGCGCTGCGCGATCACGTCGCCTTCTATGCCGCGCCGCTCGACCGGTGCACCGTCGATGGCGAGCAGGTGCGGCCGCAACCCGGCGGCTTCTACGGCGGCTGGATCACGTCCGACCTCGCCGGCCCGTTCAAGGGCGTGCCGGGGAGCATGGGGTGGTGACGCCGGGTTTGCCGCCTGCGCTCGCCAGCTGGCGCGAGGTACCGCGCGTACGCGTGCTGAATGGACGCTCGTTGGAGCGGAACGGCCGCTACGTCCTGTGCTGGCTCCAGCAGGCGCTGCGCGCCCGCGACAACCCGGTGATCGACGCCGCCGTCCGGCTCGGCAACGCGTTAGAGGTACCCGTGCTTGTCTACCACGGCGTGCGGGAAGACTACCCTTAAGCGTCCGACCGGCTGCACCGCTTCATCCTGGGCGCTAGCCTCGATCTGGCTTCCGGCTGCCGAGGGCGTGGACTGGCCTTCGCCTGTCACGTCGACCGGGAAGAGCGGCGCGAGAAGGCCCTCGTCCATCGGCTCGGCACCGACGCCGCAGCAATCGTGGTGGAGGACCAGCCGACCTTCGTCGCCCGGTGGCAGGTAGGGCGGGTCGCCGAGCGCGCGTTCGCTCCGGTCTATGCGGTGAATGCCGCCTGCCTGGTGCCACCGGCGCTGATCGCCCCCGAACGTCGATCCCGATCAGGCTTCCTGCGCCAGCACGAACCGGAGCGCACCGCTTGGCTGGAGACGCAGGATGAAACGCCCGACATCGCGCCCTACACCGGCGCGCTGCCGTTCGTCCCCGACGATCTTATGGGAGCCGATCTCGACGACATGGTTTCCACGCTGGGCATCGATCATTCGCTTCCCGTCAGCGCCATGCACCTCGCCGGCAGAGTAGCGGCGGTGGAGCGGCTGGCGCGGCGGCTGTCCGACGTGCTGCCCAGCTATGCGTCGACCCGCAACGACGGCACGCGGCCCGAGGGTGCGAGCGGCCTGTCGCCGTACCTGCATTTCGGCGTCATCGGTCCGCGCGAGATCATGGCGCGGGTCGCCGCAGCGCAGGCCGGTGGGCAGCACAAGAGGAAGTTCGCCGACGAGCTTCTCGGCTGGCGCGAGTGGTTCCACTTTCAAGCAAGGCAGCTCAACGCACCCGAGCACTACGACCGGGTGGCCGACTGGGCGCGCGCTACGCTCGGCAATCATGCCCGAGACCCGCGGCCAGACGCCGAGCCGCTGGAGCGGATGCTGCGCGGGGAGACGCGCGACGAGACCTGGAATGTGGATCGGCGTGGAAAAAGGACCCCCTAGCGGGGTGATCGGCGTCCAAGAGG
>CAXSEO010000522.1:0-2483 GCA_964235525.1 uncultured Sphingomonas sp.
GCGGTCGGGATCGGCGTACAAGGACGCGCCATTCGGGTCGTTTCCTTGCTCCCCCTCTCCCCGACCCTCTCCCCAAAGGGGAGAGGGAGGAAAGGAAATCACGCCGCCTCCCTTGCGTCGCCCGCCAGGTAGCCGATCACCGTCGCCAGCCGCTCGCGCAGATCCTTCCTCGGCACGACCATGTCGATCAGCCCATGCGCGAGGTAATACTCGCTGGTCTGGAAATCGTCGGGCAGCTTCTCGCGAATGGTGTTCTCGATCACGCGGCGGCCGGTGAAGGCGAGCGTCGCCTTTGGCTCGGCGATCTGCACGTCGCCGAGCATCGCATACGCGGCCATCACCCCGCCGCTCGTGGGGTCGGTCAGCACGACGATATAGGGCAGCCCCGCGTCGTGGAGCATCTGGATCGCGACCGTGCTGCGCGGCATCTGCATCAGGCTGAGGATGCCTTCCTGCATCCGCGCGCCGCCGCTGGCGGTGAAGATGATGTACGGGCACCGCTCGGCGATCGCGTTCTCCACCCCGCGCACGAACGCCTCGCCCACCGCCTGGCCCATCGAGCCGCCCATGAACGCGAAGTCCTGCACGCCGACCACGACCCGATGCCCCGCGATCAGCCCGAGCGCGTTGACCAGCGCGTCCGCCTCGCCGGTGTCGGCGCGCGCGGTCTTGAGCCGGTCGGTATATTTCTTGGTGTCGCGGAACCGCAGCGGGTCTTCGGCCACCTTGGGCGCGGGGATCACCGAGAAGCTGCCCTCGTCGAACAGGTAACGGAAGCGCAGCCCGGGGCCGATCCGGTCGTGGTGGTCGCAATGAGGGCAGACGTGGAGGTTTTCCTCCAGCTCCTTGACGAACACCATCTGCCCGCAGCCCTTGCACTTGTGCCAGAGATTGTCGGGCGTCTCGCGCTTGTGGACGAACGGGAGCGCGTTGCGGACGTTGCTGAGCCAGCTCATGCGGGGTTCCTGGAAGCGTCGATCGCGGTGCGGAGCGAGGCGACATAGGCGCGAACGGGGCCGGGTGCATCCGCGCCGTGCCGGGCGACCAGCTCGACGATCGCGGAGCCGACCACCACGCCGTCGGCCACGCGCGCGACTTGCGCCGCCTGCTCGGGGGTGCGGATGCCGAAGCCGACCGCGACGGGGAGGGTGGTCGCGGATTTCAGCCGAGCGACCGCCTGTTCGATCGAGGCAGCGGCGGCTTGCTGGAGTCCGGTGATGCCCGCGACCGAGACATAGTAGAGGAACCCGCTCGCACCGTTCAGCACCGCCGGCAGTCGGGCGGCGTCGGTGGTGGGGGTGGCGAGGCGGATCGGCGCGACGCCGTTCTCGCGCAGCGCGGGGCCGAGCTGGTCGTCCTCCTCGGGCGGCAGGTCGACGCAGATCACGCCGTCGACCCCGACCCGATCGCACTCGCCCGCGAACCACGCCGCGCCGCGTCGTAGCATCGGGTTGGCATAGCCCATCAGCACGAGCGGGACATGCTCATGCCGCTCGCGGAAGTCGCGCGCGATGTCGAGGATGGCGGGGGTGGTCGTGCCCGCGGCGAGGGAGCGCAGGTTCGCCGCCTGGATCGCCGGGCCGTCCGCCATCGGATCGGTGAACGGCATCCCCAGCTCGATCACATCCGCCCCGCCCGCGACGAGCGCGTCGAGGATGGCGGGCGCGGCAGCGGGGGAGGGATCGCCCGCAGTGACGAACGCGACCAGCGCGGCGCGGTGTTCCGACGCGGCGTGGGCGAAGGCGGCGGCGAGGCGGGTCATGCACGCCGACGGCGAGCAAGCCAAGCGGAGCCAGCGATCAAGGATAGTCCAAAAATCGCCAGCAACGATGCCGTCTGCCGGATGGCGGGCCAATGAGCGGCAGGAGCACCGATCGTGAGTGATAGAGCCAGGGTGCCCGCGGCGAGCATCATCACCGCAAGAGCAGCACCGCGCCTCATATCGGCACCCCGAGCGCCTCGGCTACCGTAAAGATGTCCTTGTCGCCGCGTCCGCATAGGTTGGCGAGGATCACCTCGTCGCGGCGCATCGCCCGCGCCCGCCGCGCGACGGCGGCGATGGCGTGCGACGGCTCGAGCGCGGGGATGATGCCCTCGGTCCGGCAGAGCAGCTGGAAAGCATCGAGCGCCTCTACGTCGGTGGCGCTGTCATACTCGACCCGGCCGATGTCGCGCAGCCAGGCGTGTTCGGGGCCGATGCCGGGATAGTCAAGTCCCGCGCTGATCGAGTGCGCCTCGGCGATCTGGCCGTCCTCGTCCTGGAGCAGGTACGTCTTGTTGCCGTGGAGCACGCCGGGGAAGCCGCCCGCCAGCGACGCGGCGTGCTCGCGGTCGAGCCCGTGCCCCGCCGCCTCGACGCCGAGCATTGCCACGTCGGGATCGTCGAGGAACGGGTGGAACAGCCCGATCGCGTTCGACCCGCCGCCGATCGCCGCGACCAGCAGATCGGGCAGGCGGCCCGTGCGCGTCAGCATCTGCGCGCG
>CAXSEO010000523.1:0-2477 GCA_964235525.1 uncultured Sphingomonas sp.
CGCAGCCCGCTACCGCGAGCCGGACATCGGCGAACTGACGATACGGCGTGAGAACGGCCAGACCTGGATGCACGCCGGCTCGATCAACTCGCCGCTCGCCACCCGCGCCAACGCCGACGGCAGCATGTCGGTCGTCTCGGCGGGTCCCGGCGCGATCGGGGTCGAGGCGGTGGTCGGTGGCGCCCCCGGCGCGCGCACCCTGACGTTCCGCGACAGCCAGCACGAGTACGTCTTCACCGAAGAGAGGTGAGCGTCGTCCAGACTTGAGCCTCGGGGCAGCACGACGACGAGCGTCAACCTCCTGTCCCTAGTCGTCGAGCGATCCCGCCCCGGCTGGCTTCGGCTTTGCCGCGCCGGCGTCGAGGTGGTTCCAGTTCAGGAGGGCGTTGAAGCCGAGCCGGTAACTGCCCTGCGTCTGCCAGCGCCAGAACGGCCGCAAGGCATAGAGTACCATGTGCCCGCGCCCGAGCGTGACGTCGACGAGCAGCGGCTTCTTCGCGAGCACTTGGCCGCCGCCGAGCAGCCCGCTGAGCAGGATGTCGTTCGCGGCGGCGGGGAACTCCATAACGACGCGGGGCCGAGGCACCGCGAACGGGCTGACGGGGCCGGGCGGCGTGGGCGTCGCCTCGGCGGCCGCGGGCGGGGGAACGCCCTGCGGCGCGGCGGCAGCCGAGTTGGAGGCGCGCTCGCGCTCGAACGGCGCGATCACCGCGGGATTGAGGTTGGGCGTGGTGTTCTGCGCGACGCCGACGCCCGGCCCGTTTGGGTCCAGATACGCATTGCTCGCGTCGCGCGCCGTCGCCCCGACGGTCATCACCGGATCGCCTCCAAAATAGATCGGCATTTCCTTGCCCGCATAGCCGTAGGCGAGTGGGCTCGCCTGATCGGCGAACACGCCGCGCATGAGCGCCCCACGCGTGTAGAGCTGCGACGGTTTTTGGATGCTCACCCCCGGTGCCGCGCCGAAGCTCGCCAGCAGTTCCACTGTCGAGCCGTCCCCGAGCAACGTCCCGCCCTCGCGCACGAAATCCTGCAACGCCGCCAGCCCGTCTGGGCCGAGTCCGCCGCGGATGTCATCGGCGGAGTCCAGCACGCCCAGGTTCGGAGTCAGCGCCGTCTTCTTATACGGGATCGGGGCCTTGCCCGTCATCGGCACGCCGACGATCTGGTCGCGAGCGCCGCTGCCCACCGTCGGATAGATCAGCACGTCGTACTTCGCCCGCAGCCTCCCGCGACGCGCCAGCGTGTCGGCGAAGTAGGTATACGGGATGCCATAATGGTCGAGCGCGGCGCGCCACCAGCCCTCGTCCTGCGTGTAGATCCAGCTGTGCAGGAACCCAATGCGCGGCACGGCGAGCTCGTGCGTCGCGACCTGAGGTGCCGAGGCAACCGCCTTGCCATGCACGCCGAGCGAAGCGAGCACGCTCTCCAGCGCCGCGCGGTTCGCCGAGGGCAGGATGAAGCTGCCCGCCGCGTACTTCCGGCCGTTCGTCTCGAAGGGCGCTTCGGCGGCGAGCATCCGCACGCCCTTCATTCGAAAGCGTAAGCTGACCAGCGCGTTGTCGCCGGTGTCGTCGATCAGCACCACCGGGCCGGACCCGGACACACCGCCTGGAAGAACCGCGTCCGCGGTCATCAGCGTCATCGGCCGGGTCAGCACCGACGCGTCCTTGACCGGCGACAGGCGGACGTTCCGCATGTACTGCATCGTCCAGCCGGTATCGTCGTACGGCCTGGGATTGGTCGCCGGGTAGCTCTGCACCGCGAAATACATGTCGGCCAGCGTGCGATAGGGCTGGTCGGCGCGGATCACATAGTCGCCCGCCGCCACCTCAACTCTGCCTGCTGTGAAAGCCGCGTCGGCGCGACTGACCTCCACACCTTGGCGGCGCAGATCGTTGATCATCTCCGCCACATTGCCCGGCGAGTGCTGCGCGGCCGGGATCACCCAAGCGTTCACTGTGCCCGTCCGCCCAGTCTCGATCGATTGGCGGTTCTTGATCCAGTAGTTCTCCAGATATAGCTCGCGGTCGGTCGCGACGCGGTGCAGCGCGAACAATAGCCCGGATTGCTGGATGTTCACGCTGTTGCGCGGTCCCCAGCTGATCGTCGGCAGCGGCGGGTTGGGCCGGTACCATTCGTGGCTGGTGTCGACCGGCTCCAGCTTCAGCTCGGGCTTCGGGTCGGGACCGTATGCCTCGACCTCATAGAAACGCCCGAGCGAATTGTGCGTGTTGGCGATCCAGAACAGATAATTCGGCACCCACCCGTCGTAGAAGCCATAGGTCCAGACCCCCGGCACCTCGCGTTTGGACATCTCGGTCAGCTCGGCTTGCGCCAGCTGCCACCACTCCTGCGTCTGCAGCGGACTCAGCGACGGGTTGTACGGGCCAGTGCCGGTGGAAACGTAGAGGTAGGAGCGCGCCTCGTGCAAGTCGTGCAGCACCGTCGGATGCCAGTCGAGCACGCCGCGGGTG
>CAXSEO010000524.1:0-2476 GCA_964235525.1 uncultured Sphingomonas sp.
GAGCATCCGGTTTATCCACCCGTCGCGCACCTGGTACGCGCCCGCGCCGCCCGTCTCGAGCACGTTCTGCCCGTCGAAATGCGACCTGTCCCGATAGGGCGAGGCGACCGCATGCGCGATCAGCGCCTCGCCGCCCCGGTACATCGCCAGCGTATTCGCCATCGCCGGATGCAGCGCGAACATGCTGTCGAGCGGGGGCGCGCTCGCGAAATCCTCGACCAGCGCCGGGCGCGCGGCGGTCAGCGCGGGGTCGCTGACCGGCGCGACGATGCCGAGCCCGTCAGCCGCGCCGCGCTGGATGATGAACACGAAGCGTTTGCTCGTCGCGGCGGCGGCGAACGCCATCCGCGGCGCGAACGCGAAGGCGGCGGCGACACCCATGCGGGCGAGCAAGGAACGACGGTCGATCATCGACTTATCTCCGCATCATCTCAGGCGATACGAGCAACAGCGCGAGCGCCTGCCCCGGGCTTTCCGCGCGCGCGAGCGCCTGCGCGGTGGCGGCGGTCAGCGTGCCTGGAAACAGCGTGGGGGCAAGCGCGCGCGCGTCGACCGGCCCCGCCCGTTGCGCGAACCGCTCCGCCGCCTCCACCCGGCGCATCACCGCATCCGGCCCCGCCCAGCTGCCCGCGACATCGTCATAGCCGACCGGCTGTCCCGGCCGCCACACCGGCTGGCCGAGTTGATTGAGCAGCCCGACGATCACCGGCGGCTGCACTTCCGTCGCGCCGAGCGCGCGGTAGCAGGCGACCGTCCACTCCCACGGGGTGCGGAACTTGAGCGGCGCCGGCGTCCATGCCTCGGGCGAGTCGATCAGCGCGCGGTATAGGGTCGGCAGGTCGCCGCCCGACGACAGGAACGCCGCTTCGATGCGCGCGACGGTGGCGGGCGGTGGCGTGTCGCCCGCGAAGTGGTGCGCGAGCTTGGTGGCGATGTGGCGCGCGGTGGCGGGCGCGGCCGCGACATCGGCGAGCACCGCCCGCGCCTGCTCCACCCCGCCCGCGCGGTAGCGTTTGCCCAGGATCACCCGGTCGCCGGGTTCATGCAGCGCCTCGGCGAACACGAACGTGCCCGGCACCCCGTCCGTTCCCATCGCCCGCGCCCCCGGTCCCTGCGCGATGCCCGCGACCGTCCACCCGGTCATCGCGCGCGCGAACTCGGTCACGTCCGCCTGCGTATAACCGGAGCGGACGCCCAGCGTGTGCAGCTCGAGGATCTCGCGCGCGAGGTTCTCGTTCAAGCCGACCTTACGCACACCGCGCGCCGCAACGCGCCGCCCGAGCGGGCTGTCCGGGCCGATCGACACCGCCTGGTCGAGATAGATCAGCATCGCCGGATGCCGCTCGACCGCGAGCAGCATGTCGGAGAAGCGGCCCAGCACGTGCGGGCGGATCGCCTCGAACTCCAGCGTCCCCGACAGGCCGACCACCGCCAGCTTGTCCGCCGAGACCGCGAAATGATTGGCCCAGAAATGCACCATGTGCTCGACGAACGGAGCGTCGGTGGTAAAGGCGGCGGTTGCGCGCGCCGCCACCGCGCCCGCGTAGTCGGTCCGCCCCTCGCGCGCCGCAAACTGGCGCGCCTCGCGCTGCTCGGGCGTCCGCGCGGGCGCGGCGGGCGGCATACCCATAGTCGCGGCGGCGAGCATCGGCGCGGGCGCGGCGGTCATGCCCTGCTGCCGGAGCGCGCGCACCGTGCGGAAATAGTCGGCGAGCTCGGCGGACACCCCCGCGCTGGTCGCCGCCCGCGCGATCACGTCGGGGCGGGGGTCGTAGCGCGCGAACTGGTCGAGCAGCCAGCCCCGCGCATCGGCAGGCGGCACTTGCCCGGCACGCGCGCCGAGCCCGAAGCGGTTGAGCGCGATACTGGCGAGCGGGGCGGGCGTCATCGGCGGAACCTCCAGTCACCCGCCTAGCGAGGACTTGTCGCGCAAATGTGCCAAAACCTGTAGGTCAGGAGGCACCTGGTGCAACTACGTTGGAGGGCCGATGTATCGACACCTCAAGCTGCTGATCCTCACGGCAACCGCTTTCCTCAAGGCCTGCGTCGGCGGAGGACCAGCCATGACCAAGCCGGTTGTGTCCGCCGCACCCAACATGGCGAACTACACGCTCATTGCGGCCGGGATCGACTCGCTGACCTATTCCTACTGGCCGTATTACTTCGCGCAGGTCACGCGCGGCGCGCTCGGCGATGGCGGCCCCGGCTATATGGGCATGACCCAGGCGGGCGCGGACATCATCGGCATCCAGTTCGCGATGAGCGGGATGCGGGAGTTCCTGATCACCGACCCGGAAGGCCTACTGTCGTTCGACGGCACCGGGCTGACCGCCGCGACCGCCACGAAGGGCAGCTTCTCGGCGACCCCGACCAGCCGCTGGACCAACGCGCGACTGTTTATCGAGCAACAGCCCGGCGGCGGCACGATGCAGTGCGGCACCGGGACTGGCACGCTGTCGACCGTCGACACCAGCGC
>CAXSEO010000525.1:0-2472 GCA_964235525.1 uncultured Sphingomonas sp.
CTTGCTCGCCGGAGTGCTGCACCTGGTCGCGCCGAGCCCGTTCCTGTCGATCGTCGCGGCTTGGGTACCGTTCCCCAAACAGATCGTGCTGCTGACCGGGCCGTGCGAGCTAGCCGGTGCTGTCGGCCTGACGCTGCCCCGATGGCGCCGCCTCGCCGCCATTATGCTGGCGGTATACGCGATCTGCGTGTTCCCCGCGAACATCAAGCACGCCGTCTATGGGCTCGCCTATAGTCGCAACCACCTTGGCCCAGCCTACCACCTGCCGCGGTTGTTGTTCCAGCCGGTGATTGTCTGGTGGACGCTGTTCGTGGTTGGGATTGTTAACTGGCCGTCCAACGGACAGTTCAAGACGAACCGCAAACTGCGTGGGAGTCCGTTTTCTGGAAGCGGCAAGGACGGCGTGGCTTAAATTTCGTTCGCTAAGACTCCCGAGGCGTCTTCGACGTGTGCGTCGCCCGGCACTGGACGGCCTTCCGCCACGCGCTCGCTATAGCGGTCGACGAGGTAATCAGCGCGGTCACGGGTCAGGAGCGTAAACTTGTGGAGTTCTTCCATCACGTCAACGAGCCGCGCATAGTAATCGGAAGGCTTCATCCGCCCGGCATCGTCGAACTCGTTATAGGCCTTCGCCACCGATGACTGATTCGGGATCGTGATCATGCGCATCCAGCGGCCCAGGATGCGTAGCTGGTTGACCGTGTTAAACGATTGCGAGCGGGCATTGACCTGGCACACCGCGAGGGTGCGCCCCTGGGTCGGGCGGACCCCGCCGCCCTCCAGCGGCAGCCAGTCGATCTGGCTTTTGAAGATGCCCGTCATTGCGCCGTGGCGCTCCGGCGAGCACCACACATGCCCCTCCGACCAGATCGACAGCTCCCGTAGTTCGGCGACCTTGGGATGGGTCGCGGGCGCCTCGTCCGGCTGCGGCAAGCCGCGCGGATCGAAGATCCGCGTCTCGGCACCCATGCGGCGCAGGAGTCGGTCTGCCTCCTCGACCAGCAGGCGGCTGAAGCTGCGCTCGCGAAGCGAGCCGTAGAGGAGCAGGAACCGGGGCGGATGCGTCGACATCCTCGCTGGGGTCAGCTTCTCCAGCGACGGCCGGTCGAGATGCTCGGGTGACAGGGCTGGGAACTCGTCGATCATCACTCACTCTGGCCGTGGGCACACACAACATGATGGTTGGCAAGCACCCTCACTTCTAATAACGTCGAAGTATGGAAGGCAAGCTCGCCGTCGCCGCCCTCGGGGCGCTCGCCCATGAGGGAAGGCTCGCCGTGTTCCGCATGCTTGTTCAGGCGGGAGCGGATGGCGTGGCCGCAGGCGAGATCGCGCGACGGCTCGGGGTACCGGCCAACTCGCTTTCGGCCAACCTCACGGTCCTGAGCCATGCCGGGCTCATCGAGTCGCGGCGCGAAGGTCGGTCGATCATCTACACCGCAGCCTATGAGCGCATGGCGGCGCTGCTCGGCTACCTCGTCGAGGATTGCTGCCAGGGCTCGCCTGCGATCTGTGCGCCATTGGCGGCGATCATGGCGCGGGCCGCCTGCTGTTCAGTTGGCGAGCCAGCGTCAGCATGACCGCGCCCAGCCTAGAGCCGCCTCTCCAGCCGTTCGACCTGCCGCACCGCCTCGTCGCGGAGGCGCTGGGGACCGCAATGTTGCTCGCCATCGTGATCGGCTCGGGCATCATGGGCGAGCGGCTCGCGGGCGGGAACGTCGCCGTCGCGCTTCTCGGCAACACGATCGCGACCGGCGCGGGTCTGGTGGTTCTCATCACCATGTTCGGGCCGCTCTCCGGTGCTCACTTCAACCCTGCCGTGACGCTCGTGTTCGCCGCGCGGCGAGAGCTCGACGCGAGGACGGCCGCAGCTTACGTCGCCGTCCAGGTTGTCAGCGCCATCGTGGGGGTGTGGGCGGCGCACCTGATGTTCGCCGAGCCGCTGCTTCAGGTGTCGACGAAGCTGCGGGATGGCCCGGCCCAGGCATTCTCGGAGGGTGTGGCCACCTTCGGGCTGATCGTCGCGATCCTCGGCTCGCTCCGGTTCCGGCCCGAGGCGACGCCGTTCATCGTCGGGCTTTACATCACCTCGGCTTACTGGTTCACGGCGTCGACGTCGTTCGCCAACCCGGCAGTGACGATCGCCCGGTCGCTCAGCAACACATTCGCCGGCATCGCACCGTGGTCGGTGCCCGCCTTCATCATCGCCCAGCTCGCAGGCGCGGCGCTTGCCGCAGTGCTGTGCGGCTGGCTGTTTGGACAGGATCGCCTCGCTTGACCGAGTTCCCGATCACGATCTTTCACAACCCTGCGTGCGGCACATCCCGCAATACGCTCGCCATGGTGCGGGCGGCGGGGTACGAGCCGGAGGTCGTCGAGTATCTGAAGAGTGGATGGACGCGACAGCAGCTCGGAGAGCTGCTCGCAGCCATGCACCTGCGCCCGCGCGACATCATGCGCGAGAAGAGTACG
>CAXSEO010000526.1:0-2472 GCA_964235525.1 uncultured Sphingomonas sp.
CTTCCGTGGTCTGACCACCGCCGCGAGCGCCCGGTGGCCGATGGTCGAAGCTCCACTTGAGCGCGGAGGAGTAATAGGTCGGACGGTACGTCAGGTCGGTGTCGTAACGGAGGTCGTGCGCGAGATAGTGGTGGAAGCTCGACACGAACGCCCCGGTAATGCCGGTGTCGGACGGATCATATTCGGGTGCTTCGCCGCTCGCGCCGACGTCGATCCCCTCGAAGCGCGCATCGTAGCGGCCCAAGGTCCGGCGTTGGTCGCGCAGCAACTCCTTGCGGAAAGCGGACGCGGGGACGCGCAGGTCGTTGTCGAGGATGAAGCGGACGGACAGACCTGTATAGGCGGCCATCTGCGTCGCGATCGCCTGGCGCTGGTCGTCGGGCAGATCCTGGCCGCGCGCCAGCGCCTGCGCGTAGGGGCCGCGCGTCCACTCGCGGACTTGTTGGAGAAAAGCCGTCAGATCGGCCGGCGCGCTCGGCAGCTTGTGGTGATAAGCGGCGATGGCCGCATAGGTCGGCATGTAGTTGATCAGGTCCTGATCCAGCCCCGGCGCCCGCCGCCCATAGTTCAGGATCGAGGACAGCAGGATCACTCCGTTCAGCTGCGCGCCGTCCTGCGCCAGACGGTAGGAAAGCCCCGCCGACCGCGTGGTGCCGTAGCTCTCCCCGAACAGGAACTTCGGACTGTTCCAGCGGTCATTGACGGTCATGTACCGCTCGATCGCCCGGGCGAAGACGTCGATGTCCGGGTCCGTGCCCCAGAAGTTCTGGAGCTTCGCGTCGCCCAGCGGGCGCGAGAAGCCTGCCCCCATCGCATCGATAAACACGAGGTCGGACTTGTCGAGCAGGCTGTCGCCGTTCGGCACCAGATGGAAGGGCGCGTTGGTGGTTGCCTGCGGGCTGTCGGTCTGTACCCGCATCGGCGCGATCGAGCCCATGTGGAGCCACATCGAGGACGAACCCGGACCACCATTGTAGATGAACGTCACCGGCCGCGTGCTGCCGTGGCCGTCGCCGCCGACGGTGTAGGCGACGTAGAACATGCTGGCGACCGGCTTGCCGTCGTCGTCGCGCACCGACAGCGTCCCCGCCGTCGCGAGATAGTCGACACCGCGGCCGCCGATGACGGTCGCGTGGCGGGTGACCGAGCGCGCTTCGCGGATGGGAGCCGTCGCGATGTCGGCGTCGGCGAGCTTAGCCGTCTGCGCTTTTTCTGCCCGTGACCCGCCACCGGGCAGCGTGTTCGTCCGGTCGCCACGGCCAGGCTCGTCGCGGGACGGCGTCGAGCCTGGCTGAGCTACCTGGTCGCTGTCTCCTTCGGTCGACGCCGCGCTCAACGCAGGAGCGGACTGCTGGGCGCTCGCGAGGCTCGTGCTGGAAAGTAGAATAACGGACCCTGCAACCGCGACGACGAAACGCATTGAGCCATTCCTCACCGCGGACGCCCAAAAGGTGGTTGGACAACCGCCGATGCGCCCATAACTTCTCCCGCGAGCATACGCGTCGTGCGAAGGGAATGTCCACCGTCCCGGGTACTTCCTCGACCACCACCGGTCGCCAGGCCGCGCGCCGGGGCGCGTGTCATCGGTCGGGGCGATCGGCAGGTGTTCGCGCAGGAACGTCTCGTCCCAGAGCCGCTCCGCGGGTAGCGTCGCGACCACCAGTGGCGCCTCGATACCGTAGTCGTCCGGTGGGTGGCGACGAACTCACTCGGCGGCGTTACCGTCCAGCCAAGCGAGCGTACGCCGCCATCAATAGGCGGCGCCACGGCGAAGACATTCTGGACATCGGGCACGGGCGCTCACCACAGTCACCTGCTACAGTGCGAGTCCAGCTAAGCTTTCGGGCGCCAGACCCACGGATTTCTGCGGTTCTCGCCCTGGGATTGTTCGCGTTGGCTGGGGCGGCAGGATTCGAACCTGCGAATGGCGGCATCAAAAGCCGCTGCCTTACCGCTTGGCGACGCCCCATCGCGCGGACGGCGGCTTATAGCGGCGCGCGTCCGGATGCCAAGGCGTCAGAGCCGCTCCAGCCAGCCATGCGGGTCGGGCGCGGCGCCGCGCTGGATCGCGACCAGCTCGCGCTTGAGCCGCTCGGTCAGCTGCCCCGGCCCGCCGCCCCCGATCGTCCACGCCCCCTCGCTCGACTGGACCCGCCCGATCGGCGTCACCACCGCCGCCGTGCCGCAGGCGAACGCCTCGACCAGTCGCCCGCTCTGTGCGTCCGCGCGCCACTGGTCGAGCGCATAAGGCTCCTCGCGCACGGTCAGCCCGCCGTCGCGCGCCAGCGTCAGCAGCGAGTCCCGGGTGATACCGGGGAGGATGGTGCCGGTCAGTGGCGGGGTCTGGATCGACCCGTCGCTGAACACGAAGAAGATGTTCATCCCCCCCAATTCCTCGACCCATCGGCGCTCGACCGCGTCGAGGAACACGACCTGGTCGCAGCCCTGCCGGGTCGCCTCCGCCTGCGCGAT
>CAXSEO010000527.1:0-1468 GCA_964235525.1 uncultured Sphingomonas sp.
GTCCGGCTCCTCGTTGAACAGCCGCCACACCAGCGTCTCGAGCGGCACCCCCGGAGCGGCGAGCTCGTCCGCGCCCATCGTCTGCCCGAGCGCGGCAACATGCTCCCACTCGGGATGATCGAGGCGGGTATGGAGCCGCTCGCGCCCCTCCTCGCCCTCCGGCAGATGCTGGAGCAGCAATCCGCCCGCGACGGTGCGTCCGCCCGCCTTGCTGACACCGACGCGGACCAGCGTCGGGATCTGCTCGGACTGGGCGAAATAGCTCTGCGCCGCTTCGGCCAGGGTGTCGCCGTCGAGCGGAACGATGCCTTGATACCGCTCGCCGGTCGACGCGAGGTCGAAGGTTATGGCCAGATATCCCGCGCCGAACAGCGCGAACAGGCTCGGCCGCTCGGGCGCGCCCGCAAGCCGCTCCGCGTCATAATCGACATAGCCGCGCACCGCGCCGTCCTGGTAATCGCACACCAGCAGCCGCACCACGCCGCCCTCGGTCTGCGCCTGCAGCGTGAGCTGCCCCGACGCATCCTTCAACGTCGAGCCGATCAGCGCGGCCAGCGTCAGCGCCTCGGTCAGCAGCGCCTCGATCGGCGCGGGATAGGCATGCGCGGCGAGCACCGCATCGAGCGCCGCGCCAAGCCGCACGATCCGCCCGCGCGCGGATCGCGACGGGATCGCAAAGCCGAGCGCGCGGTTCAGGTCCTGTAGCTTGGGATCGTCCATCACGTCCAAGTGGGGCGGGCGAGGCGAGCGATCAACCGATCTGCCCGAAGCACCATCGAAGCACCGATTTCTGCGCATGCAGCCGGTTTTCCGCCTCCGGCCAGATCAGCGATTGCGGACCGTCGATCACCTCGGCGGCAACCTCCTCGCCGCGATGCGCGGGAAGGCAGTGGAGGAACACCGCGTCGGGCTTGGCCGCCGCCATCAGCTCGGCCGTAACCTGGTAGGGCGCGAGCGCGGCGAGCTTGGTGTCCGCCTCCTGCTGACCCATCGAAATCCAGGCGTCGGTAATCACCACGTCCGCGCCCACCACCGCCTCCATCGGATTGGCGACGACGCGCGCGCGCCCAGCCCCGCTCGCGGTGACGCTATCATCCGGTTGGAAGCCTTGCGGGCAGGCGGCGACCACGTCGAAGTGCATCAGCCCCGCCGCCTCCACGATCGAGGCGAGCACGTTGTTGCCGTCGCCCAGCCACGCGACCTTGAGCGCGGGCAGCGCCTTGCCGCTCTCGATCAGCGTCAGTAGGTCGGCCATGATCTGGCACGGATGCGAGCGGTCGGTCAGCCCGTTGATAACGGGGACGGAGGCGTAGGCCGCCATCTCGTCGAGCTTGGCGTGGTCGGCCGTACGGAGCATGATCGCGTCGCAATAGCCCGACAGCACGCGCGCGGTGTCCGCGACCGTCTCCCCTCGCCCAAGCTGGGACGTGGTGCTGTCGATTACCAGCGCCGCGCCGCCGAGCTGGCG
>CAXSEO010000527.1:1478-2469 GCA_964235525.1 uncultured Sphingomonas sp.
CGCATCGCCATGTCGAAGCTGACGCGGGTGCGGGTGGAGGATTGCTCGAACACCATCGCCAGCACCCGCCCGGCAAGCGGCGCGTCGCCGTCCGCGCGCCCCTTGGGCCAGCCGACCCGCGCTGCCTTGCGGTCGACCGCGTCCGCGATCATCGCCGCCACCCCGTCCGCGCCCGCGTCGGAGAGCGAGAGGAATTGGCGGGTCACTGGGCGACTCTCCCGGCCCCAATACGACGTAGCCGCGCCCCCAGCAGGATGCAGCTCAGCGCGACGGTGCCGAAGAGCGAAAAGGTAAGCGGAGCGCGTACACCTAGCCCGGTCGTATACATCCGATGTAGCCAGGCGACCAAGATCACCGGCCCAATCGCCAGGACCAGACCGGCCCCGATCAAAGCACCCCCGAAAAACCGCTTAGTCATCGCTCGCCGGCACATAGACCCGCGCCGCCTCGCTCAGCTTCTCGACGAACTCGGCGATCTGCGCTTCCTCCACCACCAGCGGCGGCAGCACGCGCACGACGTTCTCCCCCGCCGCCACCGTCAGCACACCGTGCTGGTCGCGCAGATGGCTCACGAACCGGCGGCTGTCGCTCTTGAGCTTGATGCCCAGCATCAGCCCCTTGCCGCGGACATGGTCGAACAGATGGTCGTGGTTGGGGATCATCTGCTCGAGCGCGCCGCGCAGCCGCTCACCCATTGCCGCGACATGATCGAGGAACCCCGGCTCGAGCAGCACGTCGAGCACCGCCTCCCCCGCCGCCATCGCCAGCGGGTTGCCGCCATAGGTCGAGCCATGGGTGCCAAACACCATGCCCTTCGCAGCGCGCTCGGTGGCGAGGCACGCGCCGAGCGGGAAGCCGCCGCCGATCCCCTTCGCGACCGCCATGATGTCGGGGGCGATGCCGACCTGCTCGTGGTAGAACATCGTGCCGGTCCGGCCATAGCCGCACTGCACCTCGTCTAGCACCAGCAGCAGCCCGTGCTCGTCACAGG
>CAXSEO010000528.1:0-2466 GCA_964235525.1 uncultured Sphingomonas sp.
GGCGGCGGGACCGTGCCGTGCCCCGTGGAGCTGGAGGACCTATATCGATGGCACGTATCGCGGGGGTTAACATCCCGACCAACAAGCGCGTGGTGATCGCGCTGACCTATATTCACGGGATTGGCCCGACCAAGGCCAAGCAGATCACCGACAAGCTGCACATCGCGCCCGAGCGGCGGGTGCAGGACCTGACCGATCAGGAAGTGCTCCAGATCCGCGAGACGATCGACGCCGATCACAAGGTAGAGGGCGATCTGCGGCGCGAGACGGCGATCAACATCAAGCGACTGATGGACCTCGCCTGTTATCGCGGGCTACGCCATCGGCGCGGTCTGCCCGTCCGCGGCCAGCGCACGCATACCAACGCGCGAACCCGCAAGGGCAAGGCGAAGCCGATCGCGGGTAAAAAGAAGTAGCAGCAAAAGCGCGGGGCGCTTTCGCGCCACTTCTTTTTTGCCGGGGGCGCTCCGGAAGGCCGCCCCGGCCCAGAACAAGGTCAGGACTACCAAATGGCACAAGCCCCACAGCGCGTGAAGCGGCGCGAGCGCAAGAACATCACCGCTGGCGTCGCGCACGTCAACGCTAGCTTCAACAACACCATGATCACCATCACCGACGCGCAAGGGAACGCGATCTCCTGGTCGTCCGCCGGGATGATGGGGTTCAAGGGTAGCCGCAAGTCGACCCCTTATGCCGCGCAGGTTGCGGCCGAGGACGCGGGCCGCAAGGCGGCCGAGCACGGCGTTCGCACGCTGGAGGTCGAGGTGAAGGGTCCGGGGTCGGGCCGCGAGTCGGCGCTGCGTGCGCTGCAGGCGGTCGGGTTCCAGATCACCTCCATCCGCGACGTGACGTCGATCCCGCACAACGGCGTGCGCCCGTCCAAGCGGCGCCGCGTCTAACCCTTCCGCGCGCGGGGACGCCCGCGCCGCACGGTTCATGGCCGGTGTCCGCACCACATCGGCCGCACAGATAGGGGACAAGGTTTGTCCATCAACGCAAAGAACTGGCAAGAACTGAAGAAGCCGAGCGCGCTGGAAAAGCGTCCGGGCGGTGGCGATCCACGTCGCAAGGCGACCTTCGTCGCGGAGCCACTTGAGCGCGGCTTCGGGCTGACGCTCGGCAACGCGCTGCGGCGCGTGCTGCTGTCGAGCCTGCAGGGCGCGGCGTTGACCTCGATCAAGATCGAGAATGTGCTGCATGAGTTCTCCTCGCTGGCGGGCGTGCGCGAGGATGTGACCGACATCGTCCTCAACGTAAAACAGCTCGCGATCAGGATGCAGGGCGAGGGCCCCAAGCGGCTCCAGCTGTCCGCGACCGGCCCGGGCGAGGTCAAGGCGGGGGACATCGCGGTGTCGGGCGACATCGAGATCATGAACCCGTCGCTGGTGCTGTGCCACCTCGACGAGGGCGCGACGCTCAACATGGAGCTGACCGCCGATATCGGGAAGGGCTATGTCGCGGCGGTCGCCAACCGCCCGGCGGATGCGCCGATCGGGCTGATCCCGGTCGATGCGCTCTACTCGCCGGTACGCCAGGTCAGCTACAAGGTGGAGAACACCCGGGTCGGGCAGGAGCTCGACTATGACAAGCTGACGCTGACGGTGGAGACCGATGGCACCGTCTCGCCCGACGACGCACTCGGCTATGCGGGTCGCATCTTGCAGGACCAACTGGCGCTGTTCGTGCTGTTCGACGAGGGCCAGGTGATCCGCCAGGCCCCGATCGGCCAGGCCGTCGCGGCGCCCGCCGCCGAGATCACCGGCGATACGCAGCAGATCAACCGTTACCTGCTCAAGAAGGTGGACGAGCTCGAGCTTTCGGTGCGGTCGGCCAACTGTCTCAAGAACGACAACATCATCTATATCGGCGATCTGGTCGGCAAGACCGAGGCCGAGATGCTGCGGACGCCGAACTTCGGGCGCAAGTCGCTGAACGAGATCAAGGAAGTGCTGTCCTCGATGGGGCTCAGGCTGGGGATGGAGATCCCGGGCTGGCCGCCGGAGAACATCGAGGAGATGGCGAAGCGGCTGGAGCAAGAGATTATGGGCTGAGTCGCGCACGCGCGCAGCGTAGCTGCACGCGAGACGCGACCAGCCCGGCCGGCGGGCAGGCGAGCGGCTTCGCCGCAAGCCTGACCCGGTCGACGTCAAGCCGGGGCTTTGCCGCGGCTCCCTTCTGAAGTGATTGGGCATCCGGTCGCCGCCCCAAGCGCGACCTGGACCGGGGTACCTGATACGGTCCCGCTACGAACGGAGAACACCCATGCGTCATCGTGTCGGCGGCCGGAAGCTGCAGCGTACCTCGGCCCATCGCACCGCCCTGTTCCGCAACATGTCGGCCGCGCTGATCAAGCACGAGCAGATCACCACCACGCTCGCCAAGGCCAAGGAGCTTCGGCCCTATGTCGAGAAGCTGATCACACTCGCCAAGAAGGGCGGCTTGTCGAACCGCCGCCTCGCGCACGCC
>CAXSEO010000529.1:0-2456 GCA_964235525.1 uncultured Sphingomonas sp.
TCTGGTCCGCGCTCTTCGCCGCCGCGACTACGAGCAGGTCGAGCTGCGCAGGCGGCTGCGTCTGCGCCCTGGCCTGGATCTCGGCCAGTGCCTGTTCGGCGGCGCGCTGGCCCGCTTCGGTCTCGGCGGCGTAACGTTCCCAGAAGGCGCGCTCCTCGTCGCTGCGGCCCGCGAGCTCCAGCGCGGCGACGCGGGCGGTCTCGGCCTCCGCCGCCGCCAACCTGGCCTGTGCCTCCGCATCGCGGCTGGCCGTCACCGCCGCCTTGAGCTCGTTCAGCTCCCGGCGCAGCTCGGCGGAGGCGTCCGCCGGCGGTCGGGGTGGCAAGAACGGACCCGGTTTGAAGTTGGGCTGACCACCATAGCCGCGGTGGAACCACGCGGCGAGGTCACGCGCGATCTTGAGCGCCTCGATCGCCTCGCGGGGTGTGCCGACGCCCTCATGCGCGGCGGTGTTGCCGACGCGCTTGAGGTAGTAGAACATCTCCGCCGTCTCGCGCGGCAGCAGCGATCGCGCGCGCAGCGTCGACAGCAGCTGGTCGAAGCTGGCGCCACCCGCGCCCAGCAACGCATGCGTGGCAGCGATCTCCTGCGCCATCAGCTCGCCAAATGCGCGCAGCTTGACGAGCGCGCCCGCCGCGTCCTCCGCGAAATACCGCTCCGCCAATGCCGCCAGCCGCGCGAGGCGGGGCTGATCGGCTTCGAGGAACCGAAAGTTCAGCGTGGCGGGCGACATGGGCACGAGCATAGCCGTCGCGCCGACGGGCTCAAGCGCGCTCTGCTCGTGCGGGCGAGCGGCAGGATCGCCGCCGCTCGCCAGACGCCTACTTCTTACCCTTCACCGCATCGTCGACATTGTCGGCCTGCGCCGCCGCGTCGTCGGTGACGTTGGACGCCGCCGCGTGGAGGTTGTCGGACGCGTTCTGCATCATGTCCTTGGCCGACGAATTGGCGCTGTTGTCGGCGGCGGCGGCCATGTTGTCGGCCGCGTTGTTCAGGTTGTCGGCGACCATGTCGCCCTGGTTCTCGACATTCGCGCCCTCGGCGGTGCGGCTGTGGCAAGCGCCGAGCGACAACAGGCCGGCGGCGGCGAAAGCGATGGTCAACTTCTTCATACGGGTACTCCCCCAGACGGACGATAGTGTCGCGGTAAACCGAACGCCGCCGCGCCGGCGCAGATTTGTACGCGAAGCTCCATCGGGTCAATGGGCATTCAGAGCCGCATCACGGGCGGGGCGGGACGGGACCGATGTCTTCGGGCGCGTCCGCCACCGTCGCGAGCATCGTCGCCCACGCCGCGACGTTCTGTCGCAGCTGCGCCGGGTCGATGCGGTCGAGCGTGTCCTCGGGCGTATGGTGGTAGTCGAAATAGCGGGTGCCGTCCTGGTTGAGGTCGACCGCGGCGACATTGTTCGCCTTCAGGATCGGCTCGACGTCCGTGCCTTCGCCCGCCGGATCGCGCCCGTGCGTCACCCCGAGCGGCGCGAGCGCGGCCGCGAGCCGGTCGCCGATCGGCTTGGCCGCGTCCGCGAAGCTGGTCTGGAATCGCCACACCCGGTCCGCGCCGAAGTCGCTTTCGGCGGCGGTGGCGTGGCGCTCGCCGGCATGCGCTTTCGCGTACGCCGCGCCGCCGAACCCGCCGGTCTCCTCGTCGCCGAACCACACCACGCGGATCGTGCGGCGATGCGGCCCCGCGTCGAGGAGCAGCTTCGCCGCCGCCGTCGTGATCGCCACGCCCGCGCCGTCGTCGATCGCGCCGGTGCCGAGGTCCCAGCTGTCGAGATGCCCGCCGATCAGCACCACCCCCGCCGCCGCATCGGTGCCGGGCACCTCCGCGACGACGTTCCCCGACCGGCGCGAAGGAACGACATGCGGCGTCAGCGTCAGGTGCAGCGTCACCGGTTGCCCGAGCGCGACCAGCCGCTCCAGCGTTTCCGCGTCCGCGACAGACAGCGCGGCGGCGGCGGGGATCGGCGTCACTCCGGACTCGAAATCGGTGACGCCAGCGTGCGGCCCGCGGCCATGGTCCGTTCCGATCGAGCGGATCACGATTGCCGCCGCACCCTTCTTCGCCGCGAGGTTTGGCCCGATGAACCGCGCGAGGCCGTAGGCACCATAGCTGGAGCCGTCCTGCGTCGCGTGCATCTGGTTGGAGACGAATGCGATCTTGCCGCGGAGACTGCCCTCGGGCGCGAGTTGCAGGTCGTTGAACGTCGCGAAATAGGCGACCGGCAGCGTCAGCCCACTTGGCGGGGTCGCGCCCGAGTTGCCGAGCGCGGTCAGCCGCAGCGGCTGCGGCACGGGCGCGACCACCTCCGCCGTCTCCGCGCCGCGCACCCACACGTTGTTGAGTGTGTACGGCTCGACCCGGACGTTATGGAAGCCGAGGCTCTGGAGTTTCGCTACAGCCCAGGTCCGCGCGCGCGCCTCCTGCTCGCTGCCGTCGGGACGCGGGCCGA
>CAXSEO010000530.1:0-2454 GCA_964235525.1 uncultured Sphingomonas sp.
TTCGTGCGCGTCGATGCCGTCACGGATGGAAGCGAGGAGGGCGCTCATGACGCGAAAGCCTCTCGCGCCAGCACGGATGCGACGAAAATGCCTAAACGAAAGGCGAAACCGCTTGCACGAACCGTCACAAAATCGTCACCTGCCCCACCCCGCGAAGACGGGACAGGAGGGACGAAACGATGGCGACTGCGATCGAACTGCCCGAAATCGACCTTATCGAGCCCGTCCCCGCGCCGCTGATCTACGTCGACGGCGTGGGCATCGCGGCAATCCGCAAGGGCCTGGTGGAACTCGTCTTCTACGTCGATCAAACGAGCGCCGAGCGCATGATCGAGCACCATATCGTGGCCCGCATCGCGATCCCGATAGATCCGCTGCAGAACAACATGAGCCTCATCGCGAGGGCCGTGCTGACCGAGCTGCGCGGGCGCTTGGACGACCGAGCAACGGTGCTGCCCGAGCCCGAGGAGAGGTTCGTGATGTAGGGTCACGCGGCGACCTCCTCGAAAGGGGTCGGGGAACTATCTGTCGACCAGACGTCGGGGCGTAGTTGCTGTCGAGTGATGGCGCCCTCGGTGCCTGCCGTCCGTTCCTCGATCGCGCGAGCGCTATCCAGCGACGGAGAGATGCCGTTCTCCCATCGGTGAACGGTGCCTTTCTGGACGCCGACAAGCTCGCCGAAGGCTTCGAGCGTCATGCCGTGCTTCTCGCGGTAGGATCGGATGCAGTTGGTCATGGCTCTAGTTTCTATCACGGAAACGACTTCGTCAAGCGCTTGTTTCCGCCAAGGCCAACGCGCGACCGCGAGTCGATTGGTACATTTCGGGGATGGTGACGCGAATTGGACAGCGCTCGGCAAAGCCGAGGCGAACCTATTTTCGGGAGTGGCGGGAGTACCGTGGGCTCACGCAGGAGCAGCTCGCCAACCGAATGGACACCACCAAGGGCGCCGTGTCCAAGTTGGAAAACGGTAAGAACGTTTACAACCAGTCCAGCTTGGAGGCGTGGGCCGAAGCGCTTCAGTGCGAGCCATCGGACCTCATCTCACGAGATCCTAATGCCGACGATGTTCGGTCACTTCTAGCGAAAGCGCCGGAAGCGGTGCGCAACGTCGTCATGCTGGCGCTGAAGTCGGGCACCTACAGCTAGCCTGCCCAGATCTACGGCCTGTCCCTCACAGGCACGCTCATTTCGTTTCCATGGCGGAAACTACCGCTTGACGCGCTTGTTTCCATGACGGATACTACCTCCATCAGCCCGGCACCACCCGCCGAGCCATGGGGAGCCCCCGATGACCCAGCCCGCCCTTCGCACCTACACCAACCGCAGCACCGGCCGCACCACTGTGACGGTGGGGCAGCATCTCGCCGGCTATGTAGACCGGGTCGGACCCTGCGATTTCTGGCCCAGGGGCTACTACGCAGTGTCGGTTGCACGCGACGGCGGGGTCGTGCCGGCCTGGACCGAGGGTAACACCCTCAGCGGCTGCATCGCCTTCGTGGTCGAGGCGCACGCCACCTGACCCCTGGGGTTCGCCGAGCCGGCCGCGCGAGCGGTGCGGTTCTGCCAACCCCATGGAGATCACCATGTCCCGCATCACCTTCCCCACCGACCTCCTCACCCGCCCCTACCTGGACCTCGACGACGTCCAGGCCCGCATCGGCGCCGCCGTCGCCTTCGCGGACGAGCGCCTTGCCGGCCGCGACATCCCCGCTGGCCTCGCCGACGAGCTGCGCTACGCCCGCGAGATGCTGGTCAACCTCGCCGACATCAAGGACCGCGCCAGCCGCGCTCGGGCGTTCCGCGCCGAGTACGGCATCGAGACCATGAAGGGCCTGTGGTTCGCCTTCGCGGACCACGCTGCGGTGCTCGATCTGCAGCGCATCGCCGCGTGAGGGCCGCCACTATGACGACTCTTCCTGATTCCGATGGCTACGTCGCCGGACAGCGTGACCGAGCGCTGGTGCTGGATCTGCTGGCGCGGCACCACGCGGCCTGTCTGACCGTCGGGCGAGCTGGCCTTGACGCTCACGAGGCGCTCACGCTTCCCACCGACACCTTCGATCATGCTTTGACTGAGCTGGTCTTCGACGGATACGCGCGCGATGCCGGCGGTTTCCACGTCATCACGTCTGCGGGCCTCGCCGCTCACGCCTCTGCCCGCGCGCTCCTCGCCGACATCGCCGCGACGGTCGATTTCGACCGCATCCTCGGCGACCCCGAGCCGGCCCTGTCCAACTCTTGACCCTTCGACTTGCCGGTCCCCGCGTCCGGCAGCGCGAAGCGCCCGAGCGCTCACCATTCCACCCGAGGGCAAACGTCATGCTCACCGCCCGTATCGTCACACATCTCATCGACCGCAGCGCACCCGGCCTCTGGCCCGTCGCCATGTTCCGCGATGATGCTCTGCTGTCCGTCGACTATTTCGCGACGCCGATCACGCAGGCCGCACTG
>CAXSEO010000531.1:0-2450 GCA_964235525.1 uncultured Sphingomonas sp.
TATTCGCCGAAGCTGTGGTTGATCCACTTGCCCAGCGTCCTGTCGGGCGCGGTCTCCTCGTGGAGCGCCATGCCAATCCCCATCACCACGCCGCCGAGGATCTGGCTGCGCGCCGTCTTGGGGTTGATGATCCGGCCGGCCGCGACCGCGATCACCACGCGGGTGATGCGCACCTGTTCGAGTTCCTCGTCGACACGCGCCTCGACGAACACCGCGCTGTGCGTGTTGCGGGCCTTGGTGGCGAGCGAGATCATGTCGCCGATGCCGGGCGAGGCGGTCTCCTGCGCTTCGACGGTGTCGAGCCCGCCCGCCCGCATCGCGTCGAGCAACCCGACGCGGCGGGTCGGGTCGTCGCGTCTGATCATCTCGCCACCCGCGAACTCCAGCTCGTCGATGGAGCTGACACCGTGGAAGGGACGGCCTTCGACCTCGCCCGCCGCCTTGAGCAGCTTCTTCGCGATGGCCTGGCAGGCAAGCTGCACCGCGGCGCCCGTCGATGCGGCGCCCCAGGAGCCCCCCTCGACCGGTGCGGTCGGCAGGTCGCTGTCGCCCAGGCGCGCGGTGATGCTCTCGGGCGGCAGGCCGAGCGTATCCGCCGCGACCTGGGCCATGACCGTATAGGAGCCGGTACCGATGTCGGACGTGGCGGAGGCGACTTCCAGGTGGCCGTTGGCGCTGAGCTTGGCCGACGCGGAGGTCTTCTTGAAGTTGGCTTGCCACAAGCCGGTGGCCATCCCCCAGCCGATCAGCTCGCGCCCGTCCTTCATGGATCGAGGCTCCGGGGAGCGCCTCGCCCAGCCGAACCGCTCCGCCCCTTTACCATACGCCTCGCGCAGCGCCTTGGAGGTGAACGGCTTGCGGCTCATGTTGTCGACATCGGAGTAGTTGAGCAGCCGGAAGGCGAGGGGGTCCGCGCCAGCCTTGTAGGCCAGCTCGTCGATCGCGATCTCGAACATGGTCATGCCGGTAGCCGCCCCCGGCGCGCGCATGTCGGCGGAGGTGTAGGTGTCGCGCGGCGCGATGGCGTAGCTGCCCTGGATGTTGGCGCAGGCATAGGCGATCATGCCCCAGTTGACGACGTCCTCCATGTTGTTCTCGAAACGCGAGGTGGAGGTGGTCGCGTCGCCCAGCACCGCGGCGAGCTTGCCGCTCGCGTCCGCGCCGAGCCTGATCTGGTAGGTGCATTCCGGCCGGTGGGCGTGGCTGAACATCTGCGAGCGGGTCATCACCACGCGCACTGAGCGTTCCAGGTGCATCGCCGCCATGATCGCGACATGGAGCTGCCATTGCGGACGGAGCGCGCCGCCGAAGCCGCCGCCGACAAAGGCGTTGACCACCCGCACGTTCTTGGCGCCGAGCCCGAAGGCGCTCGCGACGAGCTCCTGGGAGGTCTGCGAGCCCTGGACCTTGTCGTAGATCGTGACCGTGCCGTCGCCATGCCAGTGCACGGTGGAGGCATGCATCTCCATCTGCATCTGATGCTCGACGGCAAGATGGTACTCCCCGGTGTGCTGCAACGGGGCGTCGGCGAACGCTTTTTCCGCGTCGCCATGGTTCTTTGGCGGGTGGAACGTGTCGCGACGTTGGCCGGAGCTGGGCAGGAACTTCTCCGCGAGCGACGTCTCGAAATCGATGTTGTGCGGCTCGGCCTCGTACTCCACGTCGACCAATGTAGCGGCGAAGCGCGCCGCCTCGAAGGTTTCGGCGACCACCACCGCGATCGGCTGCGCGGCGAACTGGATGCGGTCGTCGTGAAACGCCTTGAACGGCTCGCCAGGAATCTTGAGCTCGTCCTTCCAGTTGCGGTTCAACCAGGCGTGCCTGGGCCTGTTCAGGTGACTGACGATGTCGACGACGCCCGGCACCGCACGCGCCGCCTCTTCGTTCAGGGTGACGATGCGCCCCTTGGCGATGGCCGAGACCACCGTCACGCCGTAGAGCATGTCGGGCAGGTTGTACTCGGCGGCATATTTGGCGCTTCCGGTCACCTTGGCGACGCCGTCGACGCGGCTGAGCGGCGTGCCGATGCCGACCTTCTGGGGTGCGTTCACGGGCGGTTCCTCATGCTATGCGCTTGTCGGTCTGGGACTGGGGCGTTCCGGCGGCGGCTTGACCGAGCGCGCGGACGACGCCGCGTCGGCCGAGTTCGATCTTGAAGTCGTTGGCACCCTGGCCGACCGCGCCGGCGAGCAGCGCACGGGCGGCTTCGTCGAACGGCGCGTGACTCGGCTCGCGGTCGACCAGCAGCTCCTCCGCCTCGCGCCGGCGCCACGGCTTGTGCGCTACGCCGCCCATCGCGATCCGTGCCTCGGCGATCCTGCCTTCCTTCAGCCTCAGCCCTACCGCGATCGACACCAGCGCGAAGGCGTAGCTCCGCCGGTCACGCAGTTTGAGATAGGTGTGATTGGCCGCGAAGCCCTCCGGCGGCAGGTCGATCGCGGTGACGAGCT
>CAXSEO010000532.1:0-2449 GCA_964235525.1 uncultured Sphingomonas sp.
GCGGTGGCCAGCCTTCTCGGTGCGCTGGGCGATCTGTGTCGCCCGTCACGTGCCGAGCGCGCCCGGCTAGAAGCTCAGCCCGACATAGCCGAGTACCGTCGACCCGCGCCCGAAGCGGCGCGCGAACCCGCCCTGGTCGGTGACGCTGGTGTCGACATAGCTGACCCCGACCTTGACCGGCCCGCCGACCGCCTCGCCGGTCACCGACCAGTCGAGGTAGCTGTCGTCGTTCGGGTTCAGATTGGCGAGGCCGAGCGACCCCTGCGTGCGGCCGACATGCCCCTTGAGCGTCAGCGGTGTTCTCGGCACCCCGATCGAACCCTCGGCATAGACGTAGAAATTGTCGTTCGAGTTGTTGGGCCGGACGTCGAGCGCCTTCTGGCCACCCCAGGCATAGTTCGCGCCGAGCTTGGCTGCGACCGGGCCGAGCGTGTAACTGAGGTTGGTATAGGGTTCGAAGAAGTCGGTGTTCACGCCTTTGAGGCGCGCGGGGAAGTAGTAATAGAGCAGTCCGGCATCGACACTAACCCCGTGAAAGGCCTTGGTGAAGCCGCCATAGACGTCGACCTCCTCGGAGCCATAGCCGACCAGGAGCGGGGTGCGGCTGAGACGGCCGCCGTCGATTGTCGAGCTCCACGCGCCGAGGTAGAAGCCTCTCGCGCTGTTGAGCGTTGCCGTCGCTTGTACCGCGGGGTCGCCTCCCGATCGCGACACGCCCCGAAAGCGGTAATCGGAGATGCCGGTCACCGCTGCGCTGAGCGTGAATGGCTTGGGCGGCGCGGTCTCGCCGCCGAGCTCGGGTGCGGCGTCCGGCACCGGATCGGGTGCCGGGTCCGTCTGCGCGAAGGCGGGCGCGGCGAGCAGCAGCGTGGCGAGCAGGGGCGCGCTCCTCATGCCTGCGCGTCCCTGAACCGGGCCAGCGCCTGGTCGAGGTCGGCGATCAGGTCGGCGGGATGCTCCAGCCCGATCTGCAACCGCACCAGCGGGCCAGCGTAGGTCGGACGCGCGACGCTGCGGTGGCGCTCCGGGTCGACCGGGAGCGCAAGGCTCTCGAAGCCGCCCCAGCTATAGCCGATCCCGAATAGCCGCAGTGCGTCGATGAACCGCGCGCGCGACGCCTCGCTCCCACCCTTGAGCGCGAAGGCGAACAGCCCCGAGGGCCCCCGGAAGTCGCGCGCGAACAGCTCGTGCCCGGGGCAGCTGGAGAAAGCCGGGTGCAGGATTTCGCCTACCTCCGCGCGCTCCGACAGCCAGCGCGCGATGTGGAGCGCGCTCGCGCCGTGCTGCGCGAGGCGCAGCGCCATCGTCCTCAGCCCCCGGCTGCCGAGCCAGGCATCGTCGGGGCTGGCGACCTGGCCGAGCTGATGGCTGGTGTCGCGCAGCGCCGCGAACCGCCCGGGCGCGGCGGTGACCGAGCCGAGCATCACGTCCGAATGCCCGACGACGTATTTGGTGCAGGCCAGGATCGAGTAATCGACGCCATGCTCGATCGCGCGGAACAGCAGCGGCGTCGCCCAGGTGTTGTCGAGCAAGGTGACGACCCCGCGCTCCCGCGCGACAGCGGTGATGGCGGGGACGTCCTGCACCTCGAACGTCAGGCTGCCGGGCGACTCCAGCAGGATCGCGCGGGTGTGCTCGCCGATCAGCTCGGCGATCCCCGCGCCGACCAGCGGGTCGTAAAAGCGCGTGGTGATGCCCATCCGCTTGAGCAGGCCTGTGGCGAGGCTGCGGGTCGGATCATAGGCGCTGTCGACGCACAACAACTCGTCGCCGGGCGACAGCACGGTCAGCAGCGCGGCGGCGATCGCGGCGACGCCCGACGGGTAGAGGAAGGTCGCCTCCGCGCCCGGCTCGAGCTCGGTCAACGCATCGGCGAGGCTCCACTGCGTCGGCGTCCCGCGCCGCCCGTAGAACAGCCGATGATGCGTGTCCTTCCCCGCCGCCCCACGCAGGTCGGCGACCGATTCGTAGAGGATCGTCGACGCGCGCCAGACAGGCGTGTTTACGATGCCCTGCGTCCACTCCGCGCGGCGACCAGCGGAGACGACCTTGGTAGCGTCGTGGTCGTCGCTCATGGGCGGGCTTTCGGCGTGTCGGGGTGCGCGCCCCACTCGGCCCAGCTGCCGCCGTAGAGCGCCGCGTCGCGGCCGAGTAGGTGCGCGGCGAAGATGATGCTGCAGGCGGTGACGCCTGATCCGCAGGTGGCGACGAGCGGGCGGGCGGGGTCGACGCCCGCTTCGGCAAAGGCGGCGGTGAGCGCGTTGTGGTGCTTCCAGGTGCCGTCGGGGTTGAATAGCTTGGCGTAGTGGAGGTTCAGCGCGCCGGGGATGTGCCCGGGAACGACGCCGGGGCGCGGCTCGGGCTCGCTCCCGGCAAAGCGAGCGGCGGAGCGCGCGTCGGCGACCTGCTCCGCAGCGATGGCGAGGTTGGCCTGCAGCTCGGCAAGGGT
>CAXSEO010000533.1:0-2449 GCA_964235525.1 uncultured Sphingomonas sp.
CGCGTCGCGGTGCCATACAGGTTCTGAAACAACAGCCCGTTCAGGCTGGTGGCGCGCGAGTAGAGCCCCAGCGCCGCCAAACCGAGGAAGTGCGCGACGATCAGGTCGGCCATCCGTACCGCAGCGGTGGCGATGCCGCCGATCGACATCAGCCGCAATCCGAAGCTGACGATCTCCCGCCATCGCGTCACCGACAGGCGGACGCTGAGATGATGCCGTGCAACGACCGAGAAGCCCATGGTCGTGACGATCGCGGCGGCGATGCCGCCGTACACGGGGCTCCGATAGCTTCCGCCTGCCAGCGCCGCCGCGATCGTGACGGCGGTATTGAGGGTGGTGCTGGCGATGCCGATCAGCGACGCGCCCCGAAACTGCATCTCGCGTTGAAGCAAGGTCTGGGGTCGGAAGGCGAAGGCGCTGATCGCCGGGATCAGCGCCGACCAGCGCATCACCTCGCCGACCGCCGGGTCGAACAGGCGTGGCGGCCCCGCCGTGCCGAGCGCGACCAACGCGGCGGCAAGCGCAAGCGACAGCAGCAGGTTGACGGTGAATGCCGCGTCGACGGCCTCCGGCGTCAGCGTTTCCTCGCGCACGATGAACGTGCCAACCCCGAAAGCGGTGAACAGCTGCAGCACGCCCCCGACCGCGATCGCGACCGCGTACACGCCCATCTCCTTAGGCGAGAGCAGGCGTGCGATCACCACGGAGCCAAAGAACAACACCGCAAACGAAGCGAACTGTCCTGCGAACGACCAGAAAACCGCCTTGCGAACCATCGAGCCTTTGTTCCCGAGCGGACGGGGTAAGCCGGTCCACCGCGCGTGCATGTAGCCGCGCGCGCGCGGAAGTCACCCGATCAGCGGCGTTGGCGATGCGGGACCGGCGCGCTAGTCACGCGCGGGTCGCCAACGTCGGACGGGAAGTGGAATGGTCGAGGTTGATCAGGCCGGGGCGGTGCCCGGGAGCGGCACGCCGCGCAACGCGGCGGTGCTCGCGGCCGCGCCGCGACCCGCCTTCTCCATCTGCACGCTGGTGAGCGACCGCGCGGAGTATGATGCGATGGTGGCGTCGTTCATCGCCGCCGGATTCGACGCCGAAGATTGCGAGTATCTGTTCCTCGACAACAGCCGCGGCAACGCCTTCGACGCGTTCGCCGGGTACAATCTGTTCCTGTCGGAAGCGCGGGGCAGCTTCGTGATCCTCTGTCACCAGGATATCCTGCTCGAGTTCGATCGCCGGCGCGACCTCGAGGTGCGGCTTGCCGAGCTGGCGCTACAGGATCCCCGTTGGGGCGTGTGCGGCAATGCGGGGGGCATCGCGCTCGAGCACCGGGCGACGCGCATCTCGGATCCGAACGGCGAGGATCAGCAGGCCGGTCCGTTCCCGGCGCGCGTGTCCGCGCTTGACGAGAACTTCATGGTGGTCCGGCGCGACGCCAATCTTGCGCTGTCGCACGATCTGTCGGGATTTCACTTCTATGGTGCCGACCTTTGCATCGTCGCGGACGTGCTCGGGCGTACTGCTTACGTGATCGACTTCCACCTTCGCCACGGGAGCGGCGGGCGACCCGATGCGGGCTTCTACGCCACGCGTCGCGCGGTCGCGCGCAAGTATCGCCGCGCGTTCCGTACCCGTTGGGTGGTGACCAGCATTACCGACCTGCTCCTGACCGGATCGCGCGCGGCGGGCGAGCTGTTCCTTACCCCCGTGGCGCGCGGGCCGAGGCTGATCGCCCGTCTGGCGCGACGCTGGCGCGGGTAGCGGCCCTACCGTGGCGCGCGTCTGCGCCGGTCGGCGCCGCTGACGCCGAGCAGCAAGTCCTTGCCGGCGACGCGCCACGCCCTGCGCCACGCCGCGCGGTCGCGCGGAAGCGAGCGGAGCGTGCGCAGAAAGGCGCCGGCGCGACGGGCCACCGTTTCGCCCTCGTACACCGCCATGCGGTCTCCCAGACGCTCGCCGCGTCGGGCAAGCGCGGCGGCGGCGGTCGCCGCCCGATCGCGTAGCTCGCCCGTCGAGCGCTCCGCCAGCGTCGCCAGCAATGCCGCGGTCGCTACGTCCAGCGCGCGCTTGCGCCGAAAGCTCGCGACCGGGTCGACGTGCAGATCGGCGAAGCGGGCCGCCAGAGAGGGTGCCGTCACCCCGGCGGTGTTGGCCCCATGCTGTCGATACAGGATCAACGGCTCGCCGATGTGCGACACGCGCCCGAGCGCGGCGGCGAGCAGGTACAGCCAGGTATCGTGCGATAGCGACCGGTCGAAGCCCGGGTGCGGTGGTCGATCCGCACGCGGGATCAGCGTCGCGAGTTCGCGGCGGAACATCATGGTGTTGCCCCACCCCGCCTGAGGATCGACTGCCAGTGGGGCGAACACGGCGTCGCCTGAGATGTCCTGCGTGTGGAGGTAGGCCGGGCGGAGCGCCTGATCGGTGACCGTCAAGCGGTGAAGCGACA
>CAXSEO010000534.1:0-2443 GCA_964235525.1 uncultured Sphingomonas sp.
CGGGCGTCGGACTTCGCCGACAGCGCTCTTACTTCGTTCTCAGTGCGCGTAAGTTGATGCTTCAATACCAAAAAGCCAGCTATGCTCACTCCGATATTGACCAGAGATAAACCAGCGTTAAGCGCCCCAAGCCCGCTCATAGCAGCCTCGCCGACCTCGCCGACCTCGCCGACGCGCACTAGCTCCTTTACGATTCTCCCGCTATTTCGATCACGAACAACGGAGCCTACAACATCGTGGAGCGCCGGGTTGAATTCTGGCGGCAGCATGTACAGCAGTTTGTCAGTCATACATCTTCGTACCAATCGCTATAGCGCTGGTCTAGATCTGTCCGTGAGTCATTACCTCCTGCCCGGACGCTACTAGCGAAGCGCACTTACTCCGCCGCCAACGCCATCCCCTCGTCCACATCCGGCCCCTCCTCCGCCGCGACGCCCTGCTCCAGCTCCGCCTCGTCCGCCGCCAGCTTATCCGCGTCCGCCGCGGTGATGCCGAACCGTGCCGCCACGTCGGGCGCGTAGCGCAGCAGATCGGGGCGGAGCTTGAGCAGGCTGATGTCCTTGCTTTTGCCCTCCATCATCACGTCGAACTCCAGCCCTTGCGCCATCCGCATGAAGGTCGCGAACTCGAACGGGTTGGTGAAATCGGCATGGCCGGTCCAGATCGGCGGGCGCAGCACGGTCCGCACCCGCGCGGTAGGCTTCACCGCCGCCTTTAGCGTCTCGCCCTTCCTCACCTTCCCCTCGGTGGCGGCGGCGCGCTGTTTGGGGGTGATCTTCTGCTTCACCTCGCGCATCTCGGTGCGGGGCGAGGAGAAGTGGATTTTCGGGCGCCCGCGCCCCTCGGGCCAGGTCGCGAGGAACCGCTCCAGTGTCGCGCGCATCTCCAGCCCTTCGGGGTTGAGGCACCACATATGCTGATAATCGAAGATCAGCCGCACACCCGTCCGCTCGTGAATCCACAGCACGTCCGCGCAGGAAAAGCGGATGTCATCATTCTCCAGAACCAGCCGGCGGCGGACATGCTCGGGGCATTGCTCCCACCCCTCGATCCAGCGGGCGCGCGACGCCTCCGCATCGTCGTACACCCCGCCGACATGCGTCACCATCACCGCCTCGTCGTCGAGCCCCATCCGGTCGAGCATCTCCGCCTGGCTGGCGAGGTCCCAGATCGACTTGCGCGTCAGCTCCGCGTCGGGGCTGTTGAGCAGGACATATTGCGAGGGGTGGAACGATAGCCGGATATCATACTCCCGCGCTTTCGCCCCGAACGCGCGCAGCTCGGCGTCCGACTCCGCGACCATGTTGTGGAACTGCGGCATGTCGGGGTGGGTCGCATAGGGCGCGAGGTCGGACGACAGCCGGTACATGTCGAGCCGCTCACCGCGCAGATAGTCGAGGATCGCCGACACATGCTCGAGCGAGCATTTGAGGTGCGGCTTCTTTTGCCAGCGGCGGGGGTCGTTCGACTTCATCCCCGGCCTGCCCATCACCTTGACGGGAAAGCCTAAGCGCAACGGCCGGATCATAGCAACACGCGGGTCGTCGGCAGCGAGGTCAGGCGACAACATCCGCGCTCAACGAGCAACGACGGGCGCGGTTTCCTTTGCTGTCAGCGCAATCTTTTGCGCCGCAAAGGCAACCCATGACCATCGCGGACCGTATAGGGAGGTGAACCGATGAGGACCTTCATGCTCAAGAGCGCGCTGACCGCCCGGCTGGAACGCTATCTCGAACTCACGCCTGACGAACGCGACGCGCTCGACTGGGCGGAGCGGCGCGAGCAACGGGTGCGCGCGGGCGCGACGCTGACCCGCGAGGGCGAGGCGAACGACCAGCTGTACATTGTGCAACAAGGCTGGCTGCATTCCTCCACCACGCTGTCGACCGGCGGGCGGCAGATTCTGCGGTTTCACTATGCGGGCGACCTGATCGGCACGTCGAGCATCGCCTGGAGCTTCGCCGCGACAACGCTGACCGCCGTGTCCGATTGCGTCATTTCCGAGCTCAGCAAGAACAATCTCGGCCGCATCTTCAAGGCGCAGCCCAGGCTCGCGGGGCTGCTCTACGCGGTGGCGGCGGCGGAGAATGTGGCGATGGCGGACCGGCTCACCTCTGTCGGGCGGACCGGCGCGGTGGAGCGGCTGTCGACGCTGCTGCTCGACATGCTGGCGCGGCTCAGGACCACGGCGGGCGGGGTGATCGACTCGTTCGAGCTGCCGCTGACCCAAGCCGACATCGGCGACGCGGTCGGGCTGACCAAGGTGCACGTCAACCGCACGATCCGCGAGATGGAGCGCCGCGACCTGATCGAGCGGATCGGCAAGCGGGTCAGGATCAAGAACGAGGCCGCGCTGGCAAAGTCGGTCGGCTTCATCGACCGCTACATAATAGATCTAAGATAATATTTTTAAGTATAATATTAATTATTTAAAAAATAGAGA
>CAXSEO010000535.1:0-2443 GCA_964235525.1 uncultured Sphingomonas sp.
AAGACCGAGGACGTCGACCGCTTCATCGACGCGGTCGAGCGGATGGAGCCGACCTTCGGCGGCATCAACCTGGAGGACATTCAATCCCCCGAGTGCTTCGTCATCGAGCAGACGCTGCGCGACCGGATGAATATCCCGGTGTTCCACGACGACCAGCACGGCACCGCGATCATTGCCGCCGCCGGCCTGATCAACGCGCTGTACCTGACCGGGCGCGACATCAAGGACACGCGGCTGGTGATGAACGGCGCGGGCGCGGCGGCGATCGCCTGCGCTTCGCTGATCAAGGCGATGGGGTTGCCGCATGACAACCTCCTCATGTGCGATCGGAAGGGCGTGATCTGGCAAGGGCGCGAGGGCGTCAACCAGTGGCAGTCCGCGCACGCGGTCGACACCGATCGCCGCACCCTGACCGAGGCGCTGGACGGTGCGGACGTGTTCATGGGGCTGTCGGCGGCGGGCGCGGTAACGGGCGACATGGTGCGCGCCATGGCCCCGCGCCCGATCATCTTCGCGATGGCCAATCCCGATCCCGAGATCACCCCGCCCGAGGCCAAGGCGGCGCGCCCCGACGCGATCGTCGCCACCGGGCGGTCGGACTATCCCAACCAGGTCAACAACGTGCTCGGCTTCCCGTTCATCTTTCGCGGCGCGCTCGACGTGCGCGCGACCGGGATCAACGACGCGATGAAGATCGCCGCCGCGCAGGCGCTGGCCGCGCTCGCCCGCCAGCAGGTGCCCGAGGAGGTCGCGGCCGCCTATGGCGTGCGCCACCATTTCGGCCCCGACTATATCATCCCCGCGCCGTTCGACCCGCGGCTGATGGAGATCGTCCCCGTCGCGGTCGCGCGCGCGGCGATGGACTCGGGGCTCGCGACCCGGCCGATCATCGACATGGACGCGTACCGCCAATCGCTGCGCGTGCGGCTCAATCCGACCACCTCCGTGCTGACGCTCGCGTACGAGGGCGCGCGCGCGCGGCCGCGGCGGGTGCTGTTCGCGGAGGGCGAGGAGGAGGTGGTGCTCCGCGCCGCGATCGCGTTCAAGGAGGGCGGCTACGGCACCCCGGTTCTGGTCGGGCGCGATGAGGTGTACGACCGGCTGCGCGACCTCGGCGTCGACGAGCCCGAACAATATGAGGTCCACAACAGCCGGGTCTCGCCGCTGGTGCCGCGCATGGTCGACTTCCTCTACGCGCGGCTGCAACGGCGCGGCTATCTGCGCCGCGACTGCGAGCGGATGGTGAACCAGGACCGCAACATCTTCGGCGCGCTAATGCTTCAGCTCGGCGAGGCGGAGGCGATGATCACCGGCGTGACGCGGCCCTATTCGGTGTCGATCCGCGAGATCAGGCGCGTGATCGACGCGGAGGCGGGGCGTACGCCGTTCGGCATCCACGTCGTCGTCGGCCAGTCGCGCACCACTTTCATCGCCGACACCACCGTCAACGAGCGCCCGACGGCGGAGCAACTCGCCGACTTCGCCGAACAGACCGCCGCCGTCGCCCGCCGCATGGGGCACGAGCCGCGCGTGGCGTTCCTCAGCTATTCCACCTTCGGCAATCCCAAGGGCGCGTTCCTCGACAACATCCGCGACGCGGTCCGGGTGCTCGACGGGCGCGATGTCGCGTTCGAATATGAGGGAGAGATGACCCCCGACGTCGCGCTCAACGCGAAACAGCGCGCCAACTACCCCTTCGCGCGGTTGTCCGGCCCCGCCAACGTGCTGATCATGCCCGGCCTGCAGTCCGCGCACATTTCCGCTAAGCTGCTGCGCGAGCTGGGCGGCGTGAACGTGATCGGCCCGATGCTGGTGGGGATGGAGAAACCGGTCCAGATCGCCGCCATGACCAGCACCGCGAGCGAACTGGTGACGCTGGCGGTGCTCGCGGCGGGCGGGATCGCGCGGTAGGCTCGCGCGCTATCGCAACGCACGGCCGATACGCCAAATCGTGATTTCGCGGCGGAGCCGATTTACGACCAGGGTCATGTCAGCATCAGGAAAGTAAAGAGCTTCGTGAAGCGGAGAAAGCGTGGAGCGAACCTTTGTGAAAGGACCTAGTTTCGCTGTATAACGAGCCTCGCTCCATGGGGCGTTCATCGAGACGTTCTGTATGACCCACCTCTGAAGTTGGTTGCGACGTTCTGCCGATGCTCGGCTTACCCCCGACCCACCCAGCATGACGAGTTTAACCGCTGTAAGCCGTGGCACCGCTCCCGCAGCGGCGTTACGCCGCGCGCCCCAGTTCGGGAAGTAATCGACCCGAGCCTCATACCGGCCTGTCGGCAGGCGATGGTCAGCCAACGTCGTGTCCATGATGAACACAGTCGTCGAGCCGGTGAGTGTGACGAACTTGTCGTAGCCTACGGCTATGTCGGAGTCCTTCTGACCGGCAAGGTCGATTCCCGCCGAAACCTCAATCGGGGTGGGCGCATTGGTCAAC
>CAXSEO010000536.1:0-2435 GCA_964235525.1 uncultured Sphingomonas sp.
CTGGGCCGAGGGTCATTTCCAGGGCGCGGCCGACGTCGAGAGCGAGATCGAGGCGATCACGCCCACGCCATGGCATCGCCTGTCGCTGACCCACTCGTTCCGCTCGACCCTGCCCGTGCTCGAGTTCGTCGACGCGGCGCTCGCGGCGGTGCCCGCGCCAGGGTTGGGCACCGATCTGGAGGAGCATCGCAGCGAAGTGCCCGGCGCGGGCCGGGTGGAGCTGTGGCCGCCGGTGGTGGAGGGCGGCTCGGACGAGGACGAAGAGGCGTGGATCGACGACACCACGCGCAAGCTGGCGGAGAATGTCGCGCGTGAGGTGAAGGCGTGGCTTACCCCCACCACCGCGATCGAGGTCAAGGGGCGGGCGCTCCGCCCCGAGGACGTGATGATCCTGGTCAAGCGGCGCGGCGAACTTGCCTCCCTGCTCGTCGCGCGGCTGCATGCGGAAGGTGTGCCGGTGGCGGGGGTCGACCGGCTGCGGCTCAACGCGCCGCTGGCGGTGCAGGACCTGCTCGCGGCGGCGCGGTTCGCGTTGCAGCCGGAGGATAGTCTCGCGCTCGCGTCGCTGCTCGTCTCGCCGCTGCTCGGCTGGACGCAGGAGGAGCTGCTCGAGGCGGCGGTGCCGCGCCCCGATGGGCTGTGGCTGCACCTGCTCGCGACGCAACCGGACGAGCGGCTTGAGCCCTTGCGCCGGATGCTCGCGCGGGTCGACATCGCGACGCCGTACCAGTTCCTGGAGGAGCTGCTGTCCGGTCCCTTGGACGGGCGACGCAAGCTGCTGCGGCGGCTGGGGGCGGAGGCGCGCGACCCGATCGAGGAGCTGCTCAACGCCGCGCTGGCGTTCGAGACCCAGACCGCGCCGTCGCTGCAGCTGTTCCTCGACTGGTTCGACCACGGCGAGGTCGACATCAAGCGCGAGGCGTCGGAGCCGCACGGCGCGGTGCGGGTGATGACCGCGCATGGGGCCAAGGGGCTGCAGGCACCGGTGGTGATCCTCGCCGATGCCTGTGTCGACCCGGCGAGCAACCGCCGCGACATTCTGGCCTGGTCGCCCGACGGGGATAAGTCTGCCTTCCCGATCTTCCGCCCGCGCAAGGAGGAGCGCGCGGGAGCGCTGGATGAGGTGGTCACGACCGCCGAGCAGCGCGAGCTGGAGGAGCATTGGCGGCTGTTCTACGTCGCGGCGACGCGCGCGGAGAAGCGGCTGGTGATCGCGGGCGCGCTCGGCCCCAAGGCGAAGGGGGTGCCGCCACCAGCGAGCTGGTACGCCGCCGCCGCGCGCGCGCTGACCGCGCTCGGCGTCGAGGAAGGCGCGGGCGTGCGCGCCTTCACCGGTACTGCGCCGACCACGGCGCGCGCGAAGGAGCGGAGCGCGAAGCTGGCCCCGGTCCCGGTCGCGTTACCCGACTGGGCGAGCCGCGCCGCGCCGGTCGAGGCGCGCCCGCCGCGCCCGCTCGCGCCCTCTGCGCTGGGCGACGACGAGGTCGCCGACCCGCCGCCCGGCCCCGCGATGCGCGCCGCCGCCGAGCGCGGGCGGCTGATCCACCAGCTGCTCGAACGCCTGCCCGCCGTTGCGCCCGACGCGCGCGCTGCGGCGGCGGAGCGGTGGCTGGCGGCGGCGGGGGCAGAGGGCGCGCCGGAGATCGCCGCCAGCGCGCTCGACGTGATCGCGCGGTTCGACGGGCTGTTCGGCCCCGACTCGCTCGCCGAAGCGCCGATCGCGGCGGTGCTGCCCAACGGTCAGGTCGCGTCGGGTACGGTCGACCAGCTACTGGTCGAGAAGGACCGGGTGCGAGTCGTCGATTTCAAGACCGGGCGACACGCGCCCGCGACGCTCGACGACGTGCCGACCTATCACCTGCGCCAGATGGCCGCTTATGCGGAGGCGCTGCGGGTCATCTTCCCCGCGCGCGCGGTCGAGGCGGCGCTGGTCTATACCGCCGGGCCGACGCTGTTCGAGCTGCCCGATGCGCTGCTCGCCCGCCACAAGCCCGGCTACGCGGCGGCGGAGCAAAGCTAGGCGGCTGACGGTTGAGCAGGACGACGCGCGCGCCTACCTGTTGGGCAAGGAGATACGATCATGGCCACGAAGAAGATCACCGATGCCAGCTTCCAGACCGACGTGCTGTCCGCCGACAAGCCGGTGCTGGTCGATTTCTGGGCCGAATGGTGTGGCCCCTGCAAGATGATCGGCCCGAGCCTCGAAGAGATCTCCGCCGAGCTGGGCGAGCAGGTGACGATCGCCAAGCTCAACATCGACGAGAACCCCGACGCGCCCGGCCGCTATGGCGTGCGCGGTATCCCGACGATGATCCTGTTCAAGGGCGGTGCCCCCGCCGCGACCAAGGTCGGCGCGGAGCCGAAGGGGCGGATCAAGGCTTGGCTGGAGGGGGAGCTGGGGTGAGCACATTGCCCAGCCTCGTCGCATGACGCCC
>CAXSEO010000537.1:0-2416 GCA_964235525.1 uncultured Sphingomonas sp.
GACTCGACCATCGCTTTTGCCCACCCTCGCATGATCCGATCGCTAACGGGGCCTGGTTAACTATTCGGCTTCCAACGGAGGCACGCGCGACCGGCACCCTACCCTTGCCGCCGGCAATCTTTGGTAAGCCGATCCGCCACTCATGCTGCGACCGGCGCCGCTCGGCATCGGGCTGGCTTCGCCGCCGCTCGGGGTTGACCGGACCTTAAGCTGTCCCGACCAACATGGTGCGGTCCCCGGAACGGCATGATCATGAACTCGGGGGCTCACTCGGCGAACGTCGTCACCAACCCGGTAATCGGTATCTCATGAACGCTCAGGTCGCTCCGGTTGCCCCTCGTCCCACCAGGATCATCTATGTCGAGGATGATGACCTAGCGGCCGAGATCGTCCAAGATCTGCTTACCGCCGCCGGTTACCTCGTCGGCGTCGTGGCGCACGGCACCCTGGCCTACGAGACCATAGCGTTCAAGAAGCCCGATCTGGTGATCCTCGATCGCTCGCTGCCCGGTATGCAAGGCATGGAGATACTGCGGCGGCTGCGGACCACGCCGGACACGTATCTGATCCCGGTTCTGATGCTTACCGCGAAGGGCGGCGGGGCAATGGTGGACGAGGGACTCGGCGCGGGTGCCGACGGCTACCTCGTCAAGCCTGTCGATCCGGAGATGCTTGTAGGAAAAGTCGCCGAGATCCTCCAGCACAGTCTGTTCAGCCGGCCGATGAACGGGGGCTCTCGCAGGATTGGGAGGCTCTCGTGAACGTCCCTGCTCCAACCGCGCCGAACCGCAGCAGCCTCGACCCAGGAGCGGACGGTGAGGCTCCTCTTCAACTCACCGCTTCAGGACGTCCGTTCAGGTTGTACAAAGCGAAGCAGTGGCGGGGCATCACCAGAACAGCGGCTGTTTGACGCGAAACACGGCTAGCCGCCGCCTACGAACTTTGCCTGACGGTGAGTGGCATCGCGCGGGGGCTATCGCTACATCGCGCGCGATGCTGCGCCTGACCAACCTTACACTGCCGCTGCACCACGCCGACGAGGCCATGCCTGCCGCTATCGTCAAGCGGCTCCGCATCAAATTGCGCGACCTTGTGCGCCACCAAGTAGTGCGTCGCGGCCACGATGCGCGCGACAGGGCGAACATCCTCCTCGTCTACACAGTCGACGTGACGCTTCGCGACGAGACGAAAATACTCGTCCGCCACAGCCGTGATCCCAACGTCCAGCGCACGCCCGATACCGGCTATCGCCATGTGACGAAGGCACCGGCCGCCGCGCCGCGCCCGGTGGTGATCGGCGCGGGTCCGTGCGGTCTGTTCGCCGGGCTGATCCTCGCCCAGATGGGTTTCCGCCCGATCATCCTCGACCGCGGCAAGGTCGTGCGCGAGCGGACCAAGGACACTTGGGGCCTGTGGCGGCGCAGCGTTCTCGACCCCGAATCCAACGTCCAGTTTGGCGAGGGCGGCGCCGGCACCTTCTCCGACGGCAAGCTCTACAGCCGCATCAAGGAGTCCCGGCACCTCGATCGCAAGGTTCTGACCGAGTTCGTGAAGGCCGGGGCACCTCCCGAGATCCTGACCGAGGCGCACCCGCATATCGGCACGTTCCGCCTGGTGACGATGGTGGAAAGCCTGCGCGCCACGATCGAGCAGCTGGGCGGCGAGTACCGGTTCGGCACGCGTGTCGACGATATCGACATCCAGACCGATGGAAGCGGCGCGCGTCGCGTCCGCGGGCTACACCTGCACACCGGCGACTATTTGACGGCGGAGCGCGTCGTGCTCGCGATCGGGCACAGCGCGCGCGACACCTTTCACGTGCTCCACGAGGCGGGCGTCCACGTCGAGGCTAAGCCCTTCTCGATCGGCGTCCGGATCGAGCATCCGCAATCCTGGATCGACCGTGCGCGCTTCGGGCCCAACGCGGGCCACCCCATCCTGGGCGCCGCCGAGTATCACATCTCGCACCATTGTTCGAACGGGTGCACCGTTTACAGCTTCTGCATGTGCCCGGGGGGCACCGTCGTCGCTGCGACATCGGAAGAGGGCCGCGTCGCTACCAACGGCATGAGCCAATACGGCCGCAACGAACGCAACGCGAACTCCGGCTTCGTCGTCGCGATCGACCCCGCGCGCGACTTCCCGGGTGATCCGCTCGCCGGCCTCGCGTTGCAGCGCCACTGGGAAGGCAAGGCGTTCGTCGCGGGCGGGTCGAATTACCAGGCGCCCGCGCAGCGGCTCGGCGACTTCCTCGCGGGTCGGCCGTCCACCTCGCTCGGCTCGGTGGTGCCGTCCTACCGCCCGGGCGTACAGGCGACTGATCTCGCCAAACGCCTGCCCGACTTCGCTGTCGCCGCGATGCGCGAGGCGCTGCCCGTGTTCGGCCGCCAGATCCCGAGCTACGATCACCCGGACG
>CAXSEO010000538.1:0-2407 GCA_964235525.1 uncultured Sphingomonas sp.
CGTCTCGCCCATGCCGACGATCCCGCCGCAGCACACGCTCACGCCCGCGTCGCGGACATGCGCCAGCGTATCGAGCCGGTCCTGATAGGTGCGCGTGGTCGTCACCCGCTGGTAATACTCGGGCGAGCTGTCGAGATTGTGGTTGTAGTAATCGAGCCCGGCGTCGCCGAGTGTCCGCGCCTGCCCGGCGTCGAGCATCCCGAGCGTCATGCAGGTCTCCAGCCCTAGTGCCTTTACCCCTTCGATCATCGCGACCACGCGCGGCATGTCGCGCGCCTTGGGGCTGCGCCACGCCGCGCCCATGCAGAACCGCTGTGACCCCGCCGCCTTCGCCTCGGCGGCGGCGGCGAGCACGGCGTCGACGTCCATCAGCCGCTCCGCCTTCAGCCCCGTGTCCGCGAACGCGGACTGCGAGCAATAGCCGCAATCCTCCGGGCAGCCGCCGGTCTTGATCGACAGCAAGGTGCAGAGCTGCACCTCGCCAACGGCATGGTGCGCGCGGTGAACCTCGGCGGCGCGGAACAACAGCTCGGGGAAGGGGAGGTCGAACAGCGCGGCGATCTCGGCGCGGGTCCAGTTGCACCTTGGCGAGTTCCCCGGCGAAGGCCGGGGCCCAGCCGCGATGGTCTTGGCAGGGGCGTCCCCAGCACCGCCACCGTTCCGTAGCTGGACCCCGGCCTTCGCCGGGGAACTGGGAGGAGTTAACTCGACCAATGTCACTCCGCCGCCTCCTGTTCGGGCGGCATGTTGTGTCCCAGCAGGCGGAGCACGTCGGCGGCGCATTCGACGATGTTCGATCCGGGACCGTAGATGCCGGTCACCCCCGCGTCGCGCAGGAATTGATAGTCCTGGGGCGGGATCACTCCCCCTGCGAACACCTTAATGTCGCTTCGCCCCGCCTCGCGCAGCAAAGCGATCAGCTCGGGGATCAGCGTCTTGTGCCCCGCCGCGAGGCTCGAGCAACCGATCGCGTCGACCTCGCGCTCGAGCGCCATCGCCAGCGTTTCGGCCGGAGTCTGGAACAGCGGCCCGGACACCACGTCGAACCCCATGTCCGCGAACCCGGACGCGACCACATTCGCGCCGCGGTCGTGCCCGTCCTGCCCCATCTTGGCGACCAGCAGCCGGGGCTTGCGCCCAAGGCGATACCCGACCGACACCACGCCCTCGGTCACCTGCCCCCAGCGCGGGTCGCCCGCATAGGCCGCGCCGTACACGCCGGTGATCGGCGTCGGCGTCGTCGCATAGCGGCCGAACACGTCCTCCATCGCCGCGCTGATCTCGCCCAAGGTCGCGCGCGCGCGGGCCGCCTCGACCGCGAGCGCGAGCAGATTGCCCGTGCCGCGCGCGCCCTCGCGCACCGCGTCGAGCGCGGCGCGGCAGGCGGCCTCGTCGCGCGCCGCCTTGACGCGCGCGATCCGAGCCACCTGCGCCTCGCGGACAGCGTGGTTGTCGATGTCGAGGAAGTCGATCGCCTCCTCGCCGTCGGGCGGGCGGTATTTGTTGACCCCGACGATCACCGCCTCGCCGCGATCGACCGTCGCCTGCCGCGCGGCGGAGGCTTCCTCGATCATCGCCTTGGGCCAGCCGGATGCCACCGCGCGTGCCATCCCGCCCTCGCGCTCGACCCGCTCGATGATCGTCCAGGCCTCGTCGACAAGGCTCTGCGTCAAGCTCTCGACATAGTAGCTACCGCCGAGCGGATCGACGACATGGGTGATCCCGGTCTCCTCCTGGAGCACCAGTTGCGTGTTGCGCGCGATGCGGGCGGAGAAGTCGGTCGGCAGCGCGATCGCCTCGTCGAGCGCGTTGGTGTGAAGCGACTGCGTGCCGCCCAGCGCCGCCGCCAGCGCCTCCACCGTGGTGCGGATCACGTTGTTGTACGGGTCGGACTCCTGCAAGCTCACGCCGCTGGTCTGGCAGTGGGTGCGCAGCATCTTGGACCGCTCGTCCTTCGCGCCCGCCTGCGTCATCACCCGGTGCCACAGCACCCGCGCCGCGCGCAGCTTGGCAACCTCCATGAAGAAGTTCATGCCGATCGCGAAGAAGAAGGAGAGCCGCCCGGCGAACGCGTCGATGTCGAGCCCGCTCGCCACCGCCGCTTGCACATACTCGCGCCCGTCGGCGATCGTGAACGCCAGCTCCTGCACCTGCGTCGCTCCCGCCTCCTGCATGTGGTAGCCGGAGATCGAGATGCTGTTGAACTTGGGCATCTCGGCCGAGGTGTAGGCGATGATGTCCGACACGATCCGCATCGAGGGGTCGGGCGGGTAGATGTACGTGTTGCGGACCATGAACTCCTTGAGGATGTCGTTCTGGATGGTCCCGTCGAGTTTCGATCGCGCGACCCCCTGTTCCTCGCCCGCGACGATGAAGAACGCCAGGATCGGTATCACTGCGCCGTTCA
>CAXSEO010000539.1:0-2404 GCA_964235525.1 uncultured Sphingomonas sp.
AGCAGGTTCAGCTTCTGCGGCGACACTCGCAGCATGCGCGCGACGCACTTCGCCGCAGTCTGCGCGGCGCTCGACTGCCCGGATCTGGCTGCGGACCCGCGCTGGCCGACCCCCAACGCGCGCCTCGACTATCTGGGCGAGATCAACGAGCGGCTGAACGTGGCCTTCGCCGCCATCGACACCGATACGGTGCTCCAGCGGCTGTCGGCCAACGGCGTCATGGCCGAGCGCGTTCGCGATTATGGCGAGTGGCTTGACGAACCGCATGTGCGGGAGAGCGGCTTTTACCGGCTCACGCCGACCGCGACGTTTGGCGAGCTGCCGGTGGCGCTGGTGCCGGGTGTGGACCGCGCGACGACGCCCGCGCCACCGCCGCTGATCGGCGAGCACACGGCCGCAGTGCTGGCCGAGATGGGATATTCGGATGACTGGGTCGATCGCGAAGTCGCAGCCGGGGCTTTCCGGCGATCGGAGCGCGCCGCATGATCGCGCTGGTCGACATGCCGATCGAGCACGCCCTGACGATCACCGACGCCAAGGCTTATGCCGATGGGCGCATCTATGACACCTATCGCTGGCTGAGGGCCAACGCACCGGTGTCGCGGTGCGCCGCGCCCGGGTTCGACCCGTTCTGGGTGCTGACACGGCACGCCGATGTTCAGGCGGTAAGCCGCGACAATCGGCTGTTTCCCTATGGCGACCGGCCGTCGGTGCTGCGCAATCAGGCAACCGAAAAGCTGATGCGCGCCATGGCCGGCGGCGCGCCGACGCCGCTCAAGACGCTAATCCAGATGGACGCGCCCGAACACATGAAACATCGCCTGCTCACCCAGGCCTGGTTCATGCCCAAGCATCTCAAAACGGTTGCCGAGCGGATCGCCGTGATCGCGGACGTGACGGTGGCGGGGTTCGCGGCGCGGGGCGGCGCGTGCGATTTCGTTCAGGACGTGGCGCTGCACTATCCTTTGCGCGTCATCATGGAGATTCTGGGCGTGCCGGAAGACGGCTATGCCCTGATGCTCAGGCTGACGCAGGAGCTGCTGGGTCCGCAGGACCCGGACACGGCGACGGACTTGGCGCACGACGATCCGGCGCTGCATGGCCGCGCGCTCGCCGACGCCATGGGCAAGTTCGACGCCTATTTCGGCGAGATAACGGCCGACCGACGCGCCAACCCGCGTAACGACATCGCGTCGGTCATCGCGAACGCGCAGATCGACGGTCAGCCGATCAGCGACGCGCACGCGCTCGCCTATTACATCATCATCGCCACCGCCGGGCACGACACTACCTCGTCTTCCATTTCGGCAGGCATGTGGGCGCTGGCGACCCAACCCGCGCTTCTGGAGCGGCTGCGCGCGGATTCGGCGGCGATCCCGCGCTTCGTGGAGGAGGCGATCCGCTGGGCCACCCCGGTCAAGACCTTCATGCGCTCCGCCGCCGCCGAAACGCAGCTCGGCGACCGGACGATCGGAGCGGGAGACTGGCTGATGCTTTGCTATGCGTCCGCCAACTGGGACGAGGCGGTGGTCCAGCATGGCGACGAATTCGACATGGACCGCTCCGCCGCAGGGCATCTGGCCTTCGGCTACGGTGCGCATAATTGTTTGGGCCAGCACCTCGCGCGGCAGGAAATGGTGGCACTGTTCGCGCGGCTGATCCCCGCCCTCAAATCGGTGGAGCTGGCAGGCGAGCCGGCAACCCTCCAGTCCTATTTCGTCAACGGGCTAAAGCGCCTGCCGCTCCGCGTCGAGTGGGCGGGCTAGATCAGGCCGGCGAGGCAAGCCGCCAGCTCGGCAGGTACCGAGTAAAAGGGCGAATGGTCGGTTTGTAGCGTGATCACGGGATCGCAGGGCAACGCCGCCTGCATCGCGCGCTGCAGGTCCAACGGAATCGCCTGATCGAACGCACATTCGACATAGGCGCGCCGAACGGTGCCATAGCGTTCAGCGGTAAGGTGGAGCGGAGTCGCGAAGACGGCGACCGGCTCGCGGACCAGCCTGGTCTTGGCCCGCTCGACCCAGGCCGCCTCCGTCCTGTTGTAGAAGACGGGCCCGACCGCGTCCGGATCGAACAGCGCCGATCCGTCTTCCTGCGGGATCATCGCGGTCCCCGGCCGTGGTCCGCCGGGCTGCGCGGCGAGGCAGTCGGCCATGGTCCGGCCCGACGGCACCAGAAAGGCGGCCAGGTAGACCAGGGTCGCGATCCGCGCTGGCACCCGCTCGGCGACCTCGCTGATGACGATCCCGGCGCGGCTGTGCCCGACCAGCATCACAGGCTCGGGCTGCCGGGAAACTAGGCCGGAAACCTCGTCCGCCCAGCGCGCAACGCTCATGTCTGCCGCGGTCCCGTCCATGCCGGCCAGGTCCGGCGTCAGGACCCGAACCCCAGCCGCTTCCAGCGG
>CAXSEO010000540.1:0-2397 GCA_964235525.1 uncultured Sphingomonas sp.
CGCTATTACGAGCTCGTGTGGGGCGAGCGAGCCATCTGGGGCGCGACCGCGGCGATGATCGTCAACCTCGCGCGGCGGCTGCGGTGGAGTTGAGGGACCCGCCCTGGCGCGGACGCGAGGGGGTGGACGCGCTGGTCGCGACGCTTGGGGTCGACGAGGTGCGCTTCGTCGGCGGAGCGGTGCGTGACGCGCTGCTCGGCGTCGCGGCGGACGACCTCGACCTTGCCACCACCCACCAGCCCGAGGAGGTACTGCGGCGGCTGCGCGCAGCCGGGATCAGGGCGGTCCCGACCGGCCTCGCGCACGGGACCGTCACAGCGGTGCTCGCGTCCGGCCCGGTCGAGGTGACGACGCTGCGCCGCGATGTCGCCACCGACGGGCGTCACGCGGTGGTCGCGTTCACCGACGACTGGCGCGCGGACGCGTCGCGGCGCGACTTCACGATCAACGCGCTCTACGCCGACCCGGTCAGCGACGCGGTCAGCGACTGGTTCGGCGGACTCGCCGACCTGCGCGCACGCCGCGTGCGCTTCATCGGCGACCCGCTCCAGCGGATCGCGGAAGATCACCTCCGCATCCTGCGCTTCTTCCGCTTCCACGCGCGGTTCGGCGAGGCGGTAGACGCGGCGGGGCTCGACGCCTGCGTCGCGCGCGCCAACGACCTGATGGCGCTGTCGCGCGAGCGGATCGCGGCCGAGCTGCTCAAGCTGCTGGTGGCTCGAAACGCGGTCGCGGTGGTCGCGCTGATGGTCGAGCGCGGCATTCTCGCGCCGGTGCTGCCCGAGATCACCGACCCCGCCCCGCTCGCCGCGCTGGCCGCGCACGAAGCCGAGTCGGCGGTCGCGCCCGACCCGGTCCGCCGCCTTGCCGCGCTGCTCCCGCGCGATCTGGCGGTGGCGGACACGGTCGCGGCGCGGCTGAAGCTGTCCAAGGCGCAGCGGCAGCGGCTGGTCGCGGCGGCGACCGACCGGCCCGCCGCGCCGCGCGAGGACGCCTACCGCCACGGCCGCGAGCAGGCGATCGATCGCCTGCTACTGCGCGGCGACGCGGCCGACGCGCGCGCGCTGGTCGAGTGGTCGATCCCGGCCTTTCCGTTCACCGGCGGCGCACTGGTCGCGCGCGGCCTCAGCAAGGGCCCGGAGGTGGCGGCGACGCTCAAGCGCATCGAGTCGCGCTGGATCGCGGAGGGCTTCCCCGATCAGGCGCGGGTCGAGTCGCTTGCCGATACGGAGGTCGCCGCCGCGTTGCGCTCCACCAGCATTGCGAACGCATCCTCCGCCTCAAGCGGGCGCGCGAAGAAATAGCCCTGCCCATAGCTGCAGCCGAGCGCGGACAGCGTCTGCGCGCATTCGCCTGTCTCGATGCCCTCCGCGACCGTCCGCATCCCCAGCGCCTGCGCGAGGCTCAGCACAGCGCGCACGATCGCCAGCTTGTCGCGGTCCGCCAGCATCCCGGTCACGAAGCTGCGGTCGATCTTGAGAATGTCGATCGGCAGTTTCTGGAGATAGGCGAGGCTGGAATAGCCGGTGCCGAAATCGTCCATCGCCAGTGTCGCGCCCAGCGCCTTCAGCGCCTCCGTGGTGCGCGCGATCCGCTCCGGGTCGGCGATCAGCGCGCTTTCGGTGATCTCCAGCTTGACGCGACTGCCGGGCAGCCCGGCCGCGTCGAGCGCCGCCTTGAGCGCGGGCGCGACCGAATCGCGCTGCAGCTGGATCGCGGACACGTTGATCGACATATCGACCCCACACCCGCCCGCCATTCGCTTGTCCCACTCCGCCAGCGTCCGCGTCGCCTCACCCAACGCCCAGCGGCCGAGCGGGACGATCAGCCCCGACTCCTCCGCCACCGGGATGAACTCGGCGGGGCCGTGCGCGAAGCCCTCCTCGTCGGTCCAGCGCGCGAGCGCCTCGAACGCGATGATCCGGCCGTCAACGAGGTCGCAGATCGGCTGGTAGCTCAGCCGCAACTTGCCGCCCTCGATCGCGCGGCGGAGCGCGGTCTCCATCCCGAACCGCTCGCGCAGCGCGTCGAACGCCTGCGTCTGGTAGAACTCCGCGCGGCCCGAGGCCTTGGAGCGCTTCACCGAGAACTGCGCGTGGCGGATCAGATCCGCCGCGCTCCCGGCGGTGTCGGCCCCCAGCGCGATGCCGATCGAACAGGAAACGCGGATCTCGAAGTCGGACAGCCGGAACGGCTCGGCGAGCGCGCCGCGAATGCGCTTGGCGACATGCTCCGCGTCGCTCGGCCCTTCGTCGATCGCCAGCAGCACCCCGAACTCGTCGCCGCCGGTGCGCGCCAGCGAGTCGCTCGCGCGCAGCGCGCCGCGTAACCGGCTCGCCACCGTGATCAGCAGCTCGTCCCCCGCTAGACTGCCGAGGCAGGCGTTCACCCGCGCGA
>CAXSEO010000541.1:0-2395 GCA_964235525.1 uncultured Sphingomonas sp.
GTTCGAGCGCAGCTCGTGGACCACGCCCGCCAGCATCACCAGCACGAGGTGGACGATTGTGAACGCGCCCAGCCCGCTCGCGGCGAGGAAGTGGATCGACCGCGCGCTCTGCCGTCCGCCGAGCAGGGTCAGCAGCCACGGCCAGTCCGCGTCCATCCCCGGCGACAGCGCCAGCCCGGTGACGATCATCAGCGGGAGCAGGACGAAGATGACCGCGACGTAGCTCAGCTTCTGGAAGATGTTGTAGTCGCCCGGCCGCTCGGGGTCGTGGAACCGCAGCGCCAGGTGCGCCTTGAAGTCGCTCCACAGATGCGCGGGGGTCAGTTCGTTCGCGCGCACCGTCAGATCACGCGCGAAATGCCGGTTGACGAGGCTGGCGATCATATACCCCAGCAGCCCGAACGCGAGCACCAGTGCGAAGAACAGATGCCACCGCCGCGCCATCGCGAGATTGTAGCTCGACGGGATCGTCAGCCAGCCCGGGAAACTTGGCAGGTTCCACCAGGCGTGGTCGAAGTTCGCGCCGTACTTGCCCCAATACAGATGCGGGTGCGCGTTGGAAATCATCATCCCCGAGCCGAGCAGGGTGACGATCGCCAGCGCGTTGACCCAGTGCCACACGCGCGTCGCGACGCGGTGGCGATAGATCGCCCGCGGGCGCGAGGCCTGATCGGGGGTGGGTGCGGTCATGTCCGGCCAACATAGGCGCGCTGGCGAGCGCTTGCACCCTCGACACACAATCGGCCATTGGCGGGGCATGACCGACTGGCACAGCTATCACCCGGCGGAGGGCCACCGCCTGCCGCACGATCCGCTCAACGCGATCGTCGCGCCGCGCCCGATCGGCTGGATCGGGACGCGCTCGGCGGCGGGGGTGCCCAACCTCGCGCCGTACAGCTTCTTCAACCTGTTCAACTATCGCCCGCCGATCATCGGTTTCTCGTCGATGGGGCCGAAGCATTCCGTCGCCAACATCGCCGCCACCGGCGTGTTCACCTGGAATCTCGTGTCGCGCGAGCTGGCGGAAGCGATGAACCAGACATCGAGCGCGACGGACGTCGACGAGTTCGCGCTGGCGGGCATGGAGCCGCTCGCCTCGGTAGCGATCGATTCGCCGCGCGTGGCGCAGGCGCGGGTGCAGTTCGAGTGTCGGCACACGCAGACGCTCCAGCTCCAAGCGGCGGACGGCCGCGCGCTCGACCAGTGGATGGTGTTCGGCGAGGCGGTGACGATCCATATCGACCCCGCGCTGCTGGAGGACGGCGTCTACCAGACCGCCCGCGCGCACTCGGTCGCGCGCGGCGGCGGGCCGGCGGATTACTTCGAGATCACCGAGGACGCGTTGTTCAAGATGCGTCGCCCGGACTGATCACCCGTACGCGCGCCAGAAGAACACCGCCGTCGTCACCGCCGTCACCAGCAGCGTCCATGCCCGCACCGCGCCCGCGGGCAGCCGCTTGCCGAGATGCGCGCCGAGCCACCCGCCCGCGACCGCGCCCGCCAACATCGGCAGGCACGCGCGCCAGCTCACCAGCCCCGCCGCGATGAACACGATCGCCGCGGCCGCGTTGGCGACCGCAAGCATCAGTGTGCGCGGCGCGAACAGCGCGCGGGGGCTGACGCCCGCGAGCAGGCCGTACACGGCGGTGGTCATCAGCCCCACCCCGCCGCCGAAATAGCCGCCATAGACGCCGAGCAGCACCTGCGCGCCGATCAACGTCCGCCGGCCTATACTCACCCGCGCGCGCAACGCTTCCGCCGCGCGCTTGCCGAATGCGATCACCACAAACGCGAACAGCAGCAGCCAGGGGATGATGAGGTCAAACGCGTGTGTCGGCGTCACCACCAGCAGCGTGCTCCCCGCCAACCCGCCCGCGAAGGTGATGCCTGCGAGCAGACGCGGATCGACGCCCCCCACCGCGCCGATCTCGTCGCGGAACGCCCAGGCACTCGTCGCCGCGCCCGGCAGCAGCGCGACGTTGCTGGTCGCGTTGGCGCGGTTGGCGGGCAGCCCGAGCGCGATCAGCGCGGGCAAGGTCGCGAACGTCCCGCCCCCCGCCAGCGCGTTCATCGCCCCGCCGAGGACGCCGGCGAGGAGGGGGAGGAGGACTTGACCACCTATCATGGAACCCGCTTTTGGTACCTTTAATAAGGAAGACCAGCACGATCGCCTTTCAAGGGCTATAAACGAGAAAGGCCGCCCTAAGGCGGCCTTTCCGAACACAACAGTCTCACTGGCTTGTTATCGCCGATGCGAGACTGGCTACCGTGTGAGCGGTAGTCTCCAAGCCCGATGCCGGAGCAGTGCGGGGACACAAATTATGTACGCTTTCAGGCTTGGTTAGTCAAGGCAACGAACCCCAGCCCACACAGCACCGCTCGTCGCACATCGCGC
>CAXSEO010000542.1:0-1451 GCA_964235525.1 uncultured Sphingomonas sp.
GCTCAGGCGGTGGGACACAGGGGCAGTCGGGAGGCGATGTCGGCGCGGCGCGGCAGCGCGGGGTCGATCGGGTCGGACGCGACCCGGCGCACGCGCCCCCGGTCGGGCTGGAGCGGACGCCCCGCCGCCTCGCGCTCAAGCGCGTCGGTAATCCGCGCCGCCGCCGGGCCGACCGCCTGCTCGAAGCGGACCGATTGGCGCTCGTTGAGCAGCCACGCGAAGTTGATCGCCTGCGCGACGAACAGCGCCAGCGCGACCAGCAACAGCACCTGCGCGGTCAGGCTGCGCGCGCGCCACCAAGTGACCGCCCGCGTCACAGCCGCGTCACCTCCGCCGCGAGCGTATAGCCGCCCCCCCACACGGTCTTGATGATCGCGGGGTTCTTGGGGTCGGCCTCGATCTTGCGGCGCAGGCGGCTGACCTGGTTGTCGATCGCGCGATCGAACGCCGCCGCCTCGCGCCCCTGGGTCAGGTCGAGCAGCTGGTCGCGGGTCAGCACCTGGCGCGGGCGCGTCACCAGCGCGAGCAGCAGGTTGAACTCGCCGGTGGAGAGCGGGACCGACACGCCCTCCCGGTCGATCAGCGTGCGCTCGCCCGACCGGAGCACCCAGCCCGCGAAGCCATAGGAGTCCGCCTCGGGCGCATGCTGGCGCGCGCCGCCCGCCGCCGCGCGGCGCAGGATCGTCTTGATCCGCGCGGTCAGCTCGCGAGGGGAGAAGGGCTTGGTGACATAATCGTCCGCGCCCATCTCCAGCCCGACCACGCGCTCGGTCTCCTCCGCGCGGGCGGTGAGCAGGATCACGGGCAGGTCGGAAGTGGCGCGGATGTGGCGACAGAGGCTGAGGCCATCCTCGCCCGGCATCATGATGTCGAGCACGACGAGGTCGATCGCATAGGCGGCGAGCCGGGTCCGCGCCGCTTCGGCGTCGCCCGCCTGCGTCACGCGCAGGCCTTGCCGGGTCAGATACTGCGCGAGCGGCTCACGGATCGAGCGCTCGTCGTCGACCAGCAGGATGTGCGGCGTCTCACCCATGCCGAGGGGCAGCGACGGGCGACACGCCGGACCCGCTCATTCGCCCGGCGGCGGCGGGGCAGGTGGCGTGTCGCCGCCCTCGCCCCCGCCCGCACGGCGCGCGCGCATCAGCGTCGCGGCGGCGGCCATCTCGGTCTGGTCGATCTTACCATCGTGATTGGTGTCGAGCCGGTCGAAGCGGCGCATCGCCTGCGCCCGGAACTGCTCGCGGGTGACCTTGCCTTCGGCCGGTGCGCCTGGCGGGGGCGGCGCGCCATCGGCACCCGCCGGGCCACGCCGACCGGGACGCTCGCTCGCATCGAGAACGCCGTCGCCATTGCGGTCCAGCCGCGCGAAGCGGGCGTCGGTAAAGGCGATCCACTCGTCGCGCGTGACGACGCCGTCGCCGTTCGCATCCGCCGCCCGCATCATGCCCATG
>CAXSEO010000542.1:1461-2388 GCA_964235525.1 uncultured Sphingomonas sp.
CCATGCCGCCGCCCCAGTCGCCGCGTCCCTGCCCGGCGCCGCCGCTGCCCAGCGTCTCCTGCGCGACCAGGGGCGCGCTCAGCACCGCCGCCGCGACCGCCGCCGCCTTGATCCAGCTGTTCATCGACCCGCTCCTTCCTGAAAAGTAATGAGGCGGTATCGGGCGAGGGTGTCGCGCGCGTGTGTCAGCACCGGGCAGCTTTGTCGCAGTTTGTCGCGCGATCACGCGAACAGCGCGACGCTCTGCATCTGCGCGGCGATCGGCTCGCCGTCGGCGTTCCACACCATCATGTCCTGGCTCGACGCGCCGCCGCGCGCATGGTCGGACGTGGCGCGCAGCAACCACCAGCCGTCGCGGGTCGCGGGCGGGGCGAGCATGTTGACCAGCCACGTCATGCTGCTGAGCGGGATACTCTCGCCAACCAGTTTCAGCGCAGCGGGCGGCAGGCCATCGGCGATCGCCATCAGCTCCACCTCCGGGTCGACGCCGTCGCGCTCGGCGAGCCGCGTCCAGCGCAGCCATTGAGCGGGGCCGAGCCCCTCGCGCTGATCGACGAACTCGAAGTTCTGCGAGAACCGCACCGCCGGATTGCCGCGATAGGTGCGCGTGTCCGGGCCAGGTATCGGGAAGTCGGGGGCGCTCCCTGCGTGGTGGTCGATGCGCGACTCGAGCGGGGCCATGAACACGAAGGTCGCGCGCAATCCCAGCCCCGCCTCGCTTGCCACATCCGCCTGGATGAACGCGGCGGTGCGGCCGCGGCGCAGGCGCCGGGCGGTGAGGGTGATCGCCCCCGCGAGCGGGCCGATGAACGCCACCTGCGCCGAGCGAAGCGGGGGCAGGTCGGTGTCGGACGCCTTGGCCGCGTGGAGCGCGAGCGCGGCGCTGAACCCGCCATAGGCGGTGCGGCCCTGCAGCCAGTTGTCGGG
>CAXSEO010000543.1:0-2386 GCA_964235525.1 uncultured Sphingomonas sp.
AGGCCTATCTCAGCTCCGTCGTGTAAAAGTCTGTTCGCTGAAGTGTCTTGTAGTATTTAAATCTCTTGCCCGGCGTAGGTGTACCCAACGTTTTCCATGCCGCGATTCCTGGTACGAGCATATTTGTCGGTACGCTCGGGGCAGTGGCGACCATGATCGCGTCCGTGAGATGATCTAGGTAGAGTTGGTGGCGGCGATCGCGAGGCGAGTTCGCCAGCCGTTCAACCTCATAGACATTTCGCATCGCTGTTACGGAAAGGTTGGGGTAGCCCTCGAAACCCGGGAACTGGTTCGGGTCGGTGATCAATCTGGCTTCCGTCTCGGGGGCGTGCAATCCGAATGCGCGCGGAAACGTAACCCGGTTCGCGATGACCTGACGGATCAGCCACATCGCCTCGACCGAGTTCTTGCGGCTATAATCCGGGTAGGCGGGCGTCAGCGTCTCGTGAAGGAACAGTCGCTCCCGTAAGCCCGCTGGCGTGGCTTCGACATCAAACCTGACGGCTGTCATCGCGCCGCGCCCCTTCGTACAAGCGTGAGCATCGTTCCCTCATGGTGACAGCGCTCGATGATTCTCGCCACCTCGGCCCGGCTGATGCTGGAGGGGCTCAGACCGGTTTGCCCCTTCATGCCGATCACGTCGTGATCAAGATCAATCGACCCCGGGCCGATACTCGCGTCCGTCAGTTGCGCTTCGACGGTCGGTCCGATTGCTTCGATCCGTCGTTCCTGCGGCCAGTAGGCCAGCGCTGTCGCGGTGCCCGACGCAGGCGTGCCTCGTCCGGTAAACGTGCGTACGATCACGCAAAAGCTGTTCACGTCCCGGTGACCGACCGTGTCGACTTGGCGCTGGAGCAGTTTGCGCCAGCCGGGAAAGCCGGGCGTCACTTCGATCCGGTGCCAGTGCACCGAACTGCCGGATAGTGCGGTCGCCGATGCTAGCGCAAACATGATCGGAAAACCAAGTGGCATATGTTGCAACGCCTCCTCTACTCTATGCCTGGGGTAGAACGACGGCTATCGCCGTCACGGTGCTGCGCGGCGCAGCGCCTCATTGATGCGCGTCTGCCAGCCCGGGCCGGCGGCGCGGAACCGCTCAAGCACGTCGCGGTCGAGCCGCAGCGACACCTGTTGCTTGTTCGACCCGCGCGGTCGACCGCCCCGGTCGCGGATCAGTGCCGCGACGAGCTCGGGCGGGAGCACTTCCGCACCGGGGCGAGCGCGCGCGACGTCGGCGTCCGTCCATTCGGGGTTGTCGTCATCGAAGACGATCACATCATCGACCATGTTTCCGCATCTCCCGTTCGTGCGCCCGGCGCAGACTGATCGGCCTGATAACCGTACCGCGGATCGTAAAGGCCAGACAATAACCCAGCCCGTCGAGACGCTGGAATGCGCGGAAGCGCTCCTCTCCATAGTCACGACGCCCGTCCGCGACGACCGCCGCGACCAAGAGATCGAACCGTTCCGACCTCGCCAGCGACAGGCCATGCTTGGCGATGTTGGCCGCATCCTTCGCCGGATCGAAGCGCACATCCACGCTGGTTTATGTAGCTACGTGGGCCTGCGTGGTCAATCATCGCCCACTTCCCCTTGAGCCACCCGTCCCCGCATGGCACGGTTCTCCGCATGGCGCAGCGCACCTTTGATCAACTCTCCGAACGCGAACTTCTCGCGCTTGCGATCGCGAACGAGGAAGAGGACGGGCGCATCTACGCCGACTACGCGGAACACCTGCGCGAGAATTACCCGGACAGCGCGGCGATGTTCGAGGACATGACGGCGGAGGAGGACGGGCACCGGCGCGCGCTGCTCGACCTGTATGTCGAGCGGTTCGGGCGGCACATCCCCTATATCACCCGCCGCGACATCCGCGGCGCGCCCGCGCCCGCCTCTCCGCGCACCACCATGCTGCGCGGCGTCGACGCGGTGCGCGACGAGGCGCGGCGGATGGAGGCCAATGCCAGCCGCTTCTACCAGGAGGCCGCGCAGCGCACCACCGACGCCGCCAGCCGCAAGCTGCTCGGCGACCTCGCCACCGCCGAGCTGGAGCATATGAAGACCGCGGGCGCGATCGAGCAGAAGCGCCTGCCGGGCGAGAAACGCCAGGGCGAGGACGAGGACGCGCGCCGCCGCTTCGTGCTGCAGATCGTCCAGCCGGGGCTGGTCGGGCTGATGGACGGCTCGGTCTCGACGCTGGCGCCGGTGTTCGCGGCGGCGTTCGCCACCCACCGCCCGCATGACGCGCTGCTGGTCGGGCTCGCCGCGAGCCTGGGCGCGGGCATCTCGATGGGGTTCGCGGAGGCGCTGGCCGACGACGGCAAGCTGTCCGGGCGCGGCACGCCGATCCTGCGCGGGGTGGTGTGCGGGCTGATGACGACGGCGG
>CAXSEO010000544.1:0-2377 GCA_964235525.1 uncultured Sphingomonas sp.
CGCGACATGGCGTTCTTTCTCGCCACCAACGTTTCCAACCACCCGATCACCGGCATAATGCTGGAAGCTCCACCCATGGAGCAGCCGCTGAGCACGATGGCCGCGGCGGTCAATCCGGGACGAAATGACATTGAACGCCGCTCCCTCCTTCATGACGAGCCCAGCGCTCCTGCTGCGCGGCGATCGTCGCCTGTTCCGACCGGCTGAACTTCGCGCCAGCGATGACGCGCACGTTAAAACTGTTTTGACCTGTCTGCTCGATGGCAAACGCCCGACGCGCACTGATGACATAAGCGGGCTTGCGAGTGACCACGGCCATGTTCGCGTCTTCCGGGCCGGGCATGTCGGCCAAAATGTCGGACGCCCTACCCAACGGAAGCATATGGCCTCCGGCGTTGGCCAGGATCGCGGCTATCTTAGTGCCGGTGAGACGTCGCTCACTACCGTCGCTGCATCGTTGCCAGCCGGATTGGGTTGCGTTTACCGCGACAGTGCCAGTCGGAGTGACAGCGAAAAGCTGCTCGTTGTCGACGCTGCCCAGCTTTAGCTTGGTACCGTCCGACAGCATTCGCTTGATCCACGCCTGGCGTGCCTGAGCGTAGTAGATCGCCGTGTTTGGGTCGGTCACCACAAGAAGGCTAATCTTCGCCTGTAAATTTCGTTCCGCTGCGACATGATGCGTCGTCAGCAGGTGCTTATCGGTAAGGGCAACTAGCAGCTTAGACCTGGTGCCTTCCGCTCCCCGCTCCCCGCGCCTATATGCCCCACCCGATGACCCCCGCCCTCGCCACTCCCTCCATCCCCGCCGACTGGCGCGATTTCCTCGCGCTGACCAAGCCGCGGGTGATGACGCTGGTGGTGTTCACGGGGCTGTGCGGGCTGCTTGCCGCGCCGGGGCGGGTCGATCCGGTGATCGGGTTCGCCGCCATTCTGTGCATCGCGCTGGGCGCGGGGGCGGCGGGGGCGCTGAACCAGTGGTATGAGGCGGACATCGACCGGGTGATGCGCCGCACGGCGAAGCGTCCGCTCCCCGCAGGGCGGATGGAGCGGCAGGCGGCGCTGCATTTCGGGGTCGGGCTGGGCGCATTCTCGGTGCTGCTGATGGGGCTGGCGGTCAACGTCCTTGCGGCGGCGATCCTCGCCGTGTCGATCCTGTTCTACGTGCTGGTCTATACCGTGTGGCTCAAGCGCCGGACGCCGCAGAACATCGTCATCGGCGGCGCGGCGGGGGCATTTCCGCCGCTGATCGGCTGGGCCGCCGCGACCGGGCATGTCGCCCTCTTGCCGATACTGTTGTTCAGCCTCGTGTTCCTGTGGACGCCGCCGCATTTCTGGGCGCTCGCGCTGTTCATGAACAGCGACTATGCCGCCGCGGGTGTGCCGATGATGCCCGTCGTCGCGGGTGCGCGCGCGACCCGGCGGCAGATCGGCGGCTACACCGTGCTGATGAGTGCAGTGGCGCTTGCGCCTTGGGCGCTGGGTCTGACCGGGCGGGTCTATGGCTGGAGCGCGCTGGCGCTGACGGCCGTGTTCGCCGCCTTCGCCGCGCAGGTGACGACGCGGGTCGCATTGGCGGGTGACGCGATGATCCCGGAGCGGCGCTTGTTCAAATACTCGATCCTGTACCTGTTCGTCCTGTTCGCCGCGCTGGTCGCGGATCGGTGGTGGGCATGAGCGACCCTTCGCCCTGGACGCCCGGCACGCCCGCGCCCGACGTCGGCGACCTCGTCCGCCGTCGCCAGCGTGGGCGCGCGATCGTCATGGCGGTGCTGCTGGCGGCGCTGGTGGCGCTCATCTTCTTCGTCACCATCGCCAAGATCAAGGCCGGCCAGGGATGAGTCGCACCAACCGCACCGCGCTGCTGGCCGTGCTCGGCATCTGTTTCATGACCGGGCTCGCCGCCGCCAGCGTTCCGCTCTATCGCCTGTTCTGCCAGGCGACGGGCTTGAACGGCACCACCGGGCGCGGGCTTCGCGCGCCGGGCGGCACCGACCACCAGATCACCGTCGCGTTCGACACCAACGTCTCGCCCAACCTGAAGTGGCGCTTTCGCCCGGAGGCGCGACAGGACACGGTGGACGTCGGCGCGCGCGACATGGCGTTCTTTCTCGCCACCAACGTTTCCAACCACCCGATCACCGGCACCGCCACCTTCAACGTCCAGCCCGCGCAGGCGGGGAAATATTTCAAGAAGATCCAGTGCTTCTGCTTCACCCAGCAGACGCTCGCGCCGGGCGAGACCGCGCGGATGCCGGTGATCTTCTACGTCGACCCGGCCATCCTCACCGACCCGGACGCGAACGACATCGAGACGATAACGCTGTGCTCCACCTTCTATCCCGCCGACGCGGTGCGGACGACCGGGTGGACGAACAAG
>CAXSEO010000545.1:0-2367 GCA_964235525.1 uncultured Sphingomonas sp.
GAAGCGCGCGCGGTCCTCATACGCCAGCCGCTTGGCCTCCACCGCCCAGTGGATCGCTCGCGGCGACTGGAACCCGGCCGCGCTCAGGTCGAACCGTTCGAGGATGTTGAGCATCTGCAGCGTCGCGATACCCTGCGTGTTCGCGCCGAGCGCGTGGACGGTGGTGCCGCGATAGTCGGTCGCGAAGGGCTCGACCCACTCGCTATGGTGCGCGGCGAGGTCGGCTCGCGTCATCCAGCCGCCGACGCGCTTGAAGTAGCGCTCGATCGTGTCGGCGATCGGGCCATTGTAGAACGCGTCGCGCCCGCCCGTCGCGATCAGGCGATAGGTGCGCGCGAGGTCGGGGTTGCGGAACACCTGTCCGGGCAGCGGCCCCTTGCCGTCCGCCAGCCCATAGGTGCGGGTCGCGTTGGCGCTCTCCTCGATGCCCGCGCCGGGCCGCGCGAACCCGGCGAGGTTGCCGCGGATATAGCGCGCGATGATGTCGGGCACCGGCGCGCCCTCCTCCGCCAGCGCGATGGCGGGCTGAAGCACGTCGGCCCAGGGTAGCCGCCCGTAACGCTGGTGGAGCGTCCACCACCCGTCGAGCGCGCCGGGCACCGACACGCTGACCGCGCCGAGCGGCGGCAGCCCGCCGTTCCTGGCGCGCGCCCTCGCGGTCGCCAGCGTCAGCGCGCGCGGCGATGCGCCCGACCCGGCGAGGCCAACCACCTTGCCGAGCTTCGGGTCCCACAGCACGGCATAGCAATCGCCGCCGATGCCGCTCGAGGTCGGCTCGAGAAAGCCGAGACAGGCGTTGATCGCCACCGCCGCGTCGACCGCCGAGCCGCCGCGCTTCAAAATGTCGATGCCCGCCTGGGTCGCGAGCGGGTGCGCGGTTCCCGCCGCACCGTGCAGGCCGTAAGCGGCGGTCCGCGACGCGAAGCTCGCGCCGAACGGCCGGTCGCCCGCATGGACGTCGGGGCGCAGGAAGCGCGGCTCGCCGGGAGCCCAGCGCGCGGAGAGCGGTGCGTCGCCGGGCGTCGGCGCGCCGCCCTGCCCGGGACCGGCGGTCGCAGGCACCGTCGTGCGGCCATCCTGCGCGAGCGCGCGCGACGCCAGCGCGACGGCGGGCAGGGTGGCAATGAAGGTCCGTCTCTGCATCAAAGTCTCCCGTCCCGACCAGAACCTGTCCTTATCCCGCGAGCGAGGCAAGACCTGTGCAACTGACGTGAACCGGCCATGTCGCCCCCGACCAGCTGGCAATCCGACGCGCCCTTGATCATCGCCGCCGCCAAGGAGGGGCACAACGGGCGCCAGCTGCTCGCGTCCGGCGCGGCGGTGAGTTGCGTGACCTTGGCTGGGTGGTGTGCTGGGGCTTCTCGCGTAACAGCGACTAGCCGTTCACCTGCTTCGACAGGTCATGCGCCTCGCGCGTGAGCCCCGCGAGCACCTGCGTCATGCTCGCCTTCACCCCAATTAGTGCGGTGTGCATTGCGGGCCGTCAAGGCTTCTTCGCGCTGCTCGGATCACCGACCAAAGCGATCTCCGAAACCCGACCGCGACGGCTTCGATCACATCGACGCCGCGCGGCTCAGCCGGGAGCGAAGCCGGGCGGTGGACCGCCCAGCGCCGCCGAGGCGAGGTCGAACTCGTAATGGGTGTCCCAGCGGCTCATGGCGGTGATCGACCAGTGCTTGGGCATCTGCGGCAGGTCGCCGTGCCACGGGCGCGGCTCGCAATAGCCGAGTTCGGGCACGAACACGTCCATGTCGTTGTAGAGCTCGATCAGCGCGCCGTCGGTGGCGTGATGGTAGGAGGCGATGTTGTGCCCGGCGGTGTGGCGGGCGGGACCCCACAGCGTCTGCACACCCTTGCGCGTGAGCAGGTCGGCGGCGCGGACTTGGTGCTCGGCCCCATCGAGCTGGAACGCAAGGTGGTGTAACGTCGCGAACGGGGCCTGGATCACGTTCAGGACGTGGTGGTCGCGGTTGCAGGTCACGAACGTCACGAAATCCTCAAACCAGTCGGTGGTCGAGAAGCCCAGCCCGTCGGTCAGGAACGCGAGCAGCTTGGGGGCGTCGTTGCTGAGCACGGCGACGTGGCCAAGCCGGTTGGGCGCGATCCCGCGGCCGCTGAACCCGGGTGCGGGGGTGGCAATGTCAGGCAGGAGGTGGAAAACATGCCCGCCGATGTCCGCCACCTCGTACAGCGTCGGCACGCCCGGACGAGCGTCGCTCTTCGCGGCGATCCTCAACCCCATATGCTCGAGCGTGCGGACGAGCGTTGCCGGATCGACGTCGGGGCCGAGCTGAAGCCCGATCGCGTCGAGCCCCGCCCGCTCGGCCTGGTGCAGCGCGATATTGTGGTGGTCGAGCCCGAGACTGA
>CAXSEO010000546.1:0-2346 GCA_964235525.1 uncultured Sphingomonas sp.
TGGTCGATCACCGGGTCCGCGTCGACATCGGCGAGGCTCGACACCGACGTGGTTGCGGAGCTGCGTGACAGCGCATCACCCCACAGCGTCCGGCCATTCTCGTATCGGTACGCGTTAAGCTCGCCGCTCGAGAAGCCGGCCACCACCGTGCCCTGGCTCGACGCGGGCGCGGCAACGCCGAACACGCCCTGTGATTCGAGGCTGCCCGACTGGGTCCACTGCACCTTGCCGTCCGCCTCACCGAGCGCGAACAGCTGATTGTCCTGGGTCAGCGCGTAAAGATTGCCGTTGGCGATCGTCGGTGAACCGCGCAGCGGACCACCGGGCTTGGCGCGCCACACTTCCTTGCCGTCGTTCGCGCCGAGCGCGACCACGTCGCCGATGCCGTCGGTCGCGTACACCCGGCCCTCATCATAGCTGACGCCGCCGCCGAACCGCGACGGGCGGCTTTTCTTGGTGGAGACAAGCTCCGCGTCCCAGAGCGGCGCGCCGGTGTCGGCGTTGAAGGCATGGACCACCGCGTCGACGTCGATCACGAACAGCTTGCCGTCCGCGACCACCGGCGGCGCACCCAGTCGCTCGCGCTCCGAGCCGCCATTGACCGTCACCGACCACAGCCGCGCGAGGGTCGCGCCCAGCGCGAGCTGGCCGAGCGACTTGTCGGCGGTGCCGCCCGACTGCGCCCAGGCCGCGTTGGTCTCGGCGGGCGGGAGCGATACGGGGACGTTGGCCAGCGTCTTGTCGACCTCGGCCGCGCTCTCGCTGACCAGGATCGGCACCCGCTCGCCCACCGTCGGCGTCTTGTGCGCGCCGCGCTTGAACACTCCGCACGCGCCCAGGCTCAACAGCACCGCCAGGCAGAGCGGCGCGGACTTGATCTTCATGATGCGGGCATGTCCCTGGTTTGCGGCGCGGTCTGCGTCCCGAGTACGCCCGCCATCTGAACGGCGCGTTGCCGGACTGTCGCGGGCACGGTCTCGTCGCTGCCGATCTGGCCGAACAGCTGCCCGGCGAGGTCGCGCTTGCCCATGCGGATATAGCTGATCGCGACCAACTCGCCCGCACCGCCGAAGAACGCGTTGCCCCTGACCGCGAGCGGCTTGAGCCGTTGGACGACCACCTGCGGCTGTAGCGTGTCGAACTCGGCGTTGGTCTCGCGCAGCAGCGCCAAGTCGCGGAATGGCCGCCCGACCCCGTCATCGCCGGCGATCTGCGCGAACAGCCGCGCCGCGCCGCGTAGGTCCTGCTTCTGGAGCAGGACGTCGGCCTCAGTCATTCGCGCCAGCGTGCGATAGCCGGGCGCGCCGTCGGCGGCCAGCGTGACCAGCTTCGCGTTCGCGCCCTTGAAGTCGCCCGCCGCGACGCTGTCATACGCGGCCTGGAGCTGCTCGCCTTGCCGCCCGCGCACGGCTTCGCGGTGGTAGCGCCACCAGATCGCCGCGCCGACCAGCGCCAGCGTCGCGACGATGGCGAGCACGATCAACGCGCCATAACGCGACCACACGGTCGCGAGCTGCTCGCGGCGCAGCTCCTCGTCGACCTCGCGCAAGAATGCCTTGTTGGTGACGGACGGCGTGACGGCCAAGAGCGGCTCCGGGGTGGAAAGCGCGAGCCTTAGCGGGGTCGGGCGCGAAACGGAAGCGTCACGGCTTCGGCGCGTAGACCTGCTCCGCCGACGGGAACGCCCGGCTCCGCACCTCCTCGGCATAGCGCTCCACCGCCGCGCCGATAAGCCCGGCCATGTCGCCATAGCGTTTCACGAACCGCGGCACGCGCTCGAACAGGCCGAGCATGTCCTCGGCGACCAGCACCTGCCCGTCGCACTGCGCCGACGCGCCGATGCCGATGGTCGGGCAGTCGACCGTTTGCGTAATCGCGATCGCGATTGGCTCCACCACACCCTCGATCACCAGCGCGAACGCCCCCGCGCGCGCGACTGCCTGCGCGTCGTCGACGATCTTCGACGCTTCCTCCTGCGTCCGCCCCCGCGCGCCATAACCGCCGAGCGTATTGACCGCCTGCGGGGTCAGCCCGACATGCCCCATCACCGGCACGCCGCGCTCGGACAGGAAGCGGACGGTGGCGGCCATCACTGCCCCGCCCTCCAGCTTCACCGCCGCCGCGCCTGTCTCCTTGAGCAGTCGCGCGGCGCTCGCGAACGCCTGTTCGGGCGACGCTTCGTACGAGCCGAACGGCATGTCGACCACCACCAGCGCATGGTGGCTCCCCCGCACCACCGCCGCCCCGTGCGCCGCCATCATCTCGAGCGTGACGGGGACGGTCGAGGGCAAGCCGTAGATCACCTGCCCCAGACTGTCCCCGACCAGCAACAGGTCGCAATGCGGA